>JAUMUU010000031.1:0-13345 GCA_030530545.1 Neisseria sp.
CCCCTTCCAAATCAGGGCGACACACAGGGCTGCGCCTTATGTGCGGCCCTGTGTTTTGAAACATCATTGTTCCTGACGGGCGTTGCGGAGGAGGAAAAACGGGCAAAAGCCGCCTGAAAAAGCCCGGTTTTTGGGGAAAACGGTTTTTCAGACGGCCTTGCCCTGGTTTTTTCGCGGTTTAGAACTTGTAATCGACTTTAAAAATCAAATTGCGCGGTTCGCCGTAATAGTTGTTCGCGCCTTTGCTGCTGACCTTGTTGTTCTCGTAGTAATAACGGTTGAACAGATTGGTCGAAATCAGCGCGAGTTTCAGGTTTTTCGTGGCCTGATAATCGATATTGGCGTTAAACAGCGCATAGCCGCCGCGATTCACGCCATAGAGGCTGGCGGTTTTGCTTTGCGCGGTCATACCGCCGCCTATGGTCCATTTTTTATTGGCCACGGGCAGGTTGTAGCTGGTGTAGAGGCGAAGCATATGTTTGGGCGTATGCAGGCTGAAGTTGGTGCCGGCGGGGATGCTGCCCCGGCTTTCCGCTTCCAAATATTTGGAATTATTGAAGGTATAGCCGGCAAACAGTTTCCAATCTTCGCTCAGATTGCCCGAAATCTCGGCTTCAAAGCCCCGGCTGCGGACCTTGCCCACAGGTTCGTAATACCACCTGCCGTCTGCCGCGTCATACACCTGTACGGAGCGGTTTTTCTGCTCAATGTCGAACAGCGCCACGGAAGTATTCAGCTTGCGGTTGAACCATTCGCCCTTCCAGCCGATTTCATAGTTTGCGCCGGTAACGGGGTCGAGGTAAGACTTGTCTTTACGCTGGTTGCTGTTCGGTTTGAAAATCGAAGTGTAGCTGGCATACAGGCTTTGGTGCGGCGTTACGTCATAAGTAACGGCGAAATACGGATTGAAACGCACGGTTTTGCGGTCGGTAACATCATCAGGATCGTTGTCTATGCTGCCGCCGGTATAGAAATAATCGGTAACGTATTTGGATTTGATGTGGTTCCAGCGCGTACCGGTCATGATATGCAGTTTTTCTTTCAGCATATTGAAGCGGAAGCCCAACAAGAGCGCGTGGGTGGTGCGTTTGGAATGCGTTTCCCAATACACCTGGTAAGGCGTGGCGTACCAGTCGGCCGGTTCGGCGACTTCGTTGCCGGTGAAGGTCATGGGGTCGAAGGAGACGCGCGGATTGTATTGGCGGCGGCTGCCGTTGTTTTTGGTGTGGGTGTAGGTGTATTCGGTAAAGATTTCCTGCGGCACGCCCGCGATTTCAAACTTGCCGTTCAAATTGTTTTTGAAGGTCAGTTGTTTTTCGTCGTTGTCGTAGCGGCTCAACCAACCGGAAGCCAAGGTGCTGCCGGGCGTATAGCCCGCGTAGCTGGTGGACGCATTGTAAATGCCGCTGACTTTTTTGGTGTTTTCGTTGTAGTTGTAATCCAGCTTGCCGGTATAACGCCAGTTGTCGTTGAAATAATGCTCCACTTCGGCAAAAATATTGGCCTTGTCGTAAACGCCCTTGTTCCAGTTATAGCCCAAATAAGTATCGCGCGGCAGGTTCAAAGCCACGCCCCAATCGTCGGGTTTGGTGTTTTTGCGTTGGTAGAGGCCGCCCCAAGTGATTTTGGTGTTTTCGCCCACGGCCGCATCCATCACGCCGTAAACGGTGGCATTGCCGCCTTTGACGCGGTCTTTGAAGTTTTTGTCGCGTTCAAGCGCAACGACGGCGCGGCCGCGCAAAGTGCCCGCCTCATTCAGCTTGCCGGAAAAATCGCCCGTGGCGCGAACCTTGCCGAAGCGGTCCACCTGTGCCTCGCCCTGAATAATGCGTTCGCTGGTGGGGCGTTTGCGTACCGCGTTCACCGTACCGCCCGGCTCGCCGTTGGCCTGGGTCAGGCCGGTTGCGCCGCGCACCACTTCGATGTGGTCGTAAACGGCGATGTCGTTCATGCTTTGCGCGTCATACATGGGGTTGGTAATCGCGCCGGGAACGGTGGAGGAAATACCGTCTTCCTCGATTTGGTCTATGTAGAAGCCGCGCGATTGGAAGCGGGGGATGCCGCTGTCGCGGATAACGTTCACGCCGGTGGTCGTTTTCAGGGCATCAACCAGATTGGTAATACCCTGTTCGTTAATCTGCGTCTTGGTAATCACGCTCACAGACTGCGGCGTTTCTTTCGGGGAAAGTGCCAGGCCGGTGGTGGTACGCATGGCGGAGGTGGTGAAGGAATCGCGGTTTTCGGTGCGGGTGGAACGGTTGGTGGCGGTTACATTGACCGTTTCCAAAGACGAGCTGCTTTCCGCTTCGGACGAGGTTGCGCCCTCGTCTGCGGCCAAGGCGGGCGCGGACAACAACAGGGCGAGCAGGGTAAGCTGGAATTGCGGGTGTTTCACGGGGTTTCCTTTAATCATAATCAAGCGTGTGTCCGGATATGTCGGGTTTTGCACACAGAGTGTTCGTTTTTGTCTATATTTAGGCCTGGAAGGCGTATTTTTCCGATAAACGGGATGATGTGGCATTATAAATACGTTTGATTTTTTCCAATACGAAAAATCGTTATTTTCTTTATTTTTCCGAAACATCTGTTGTTTTTACACAACCTGCCCGCCGTGTAGTTTATTGTAGTATTTTATAATGGATAAATTACACAAAGGGGCATAATCTGCCAAACCGCCCGCATACGGCGGCAGGAGGACGACAGGCCGCCCATATGCGCTATGGGCGGCCTGAAACGTGCGGCGCGGTTCAGATTTGCGGCACGGGGCGCGGCTGGCCGTTTTGGTCTATGGCGACATAGGTAAACAGAGCCTCGGTTACGATGCGCTGTTCGTTCAGGCTGTCGAAGGACGAGGAATGCACCCATACCTCCATGCGGATTTGCAGGGAGGTGTTGCCTACCCTCACCAGTTCGCCGTAACAGGCCACAACGTCGCCCACGGCCACGGGGCGGTGGAAGACGATTTTGTCGGCGGCCACGGTGGCGGCGCGGCCGCAGGCGGTTTCATAAGCCAGTATGCCGCCGGCAATGTCCATTTGCGACATCAGCCAGCCGCCGAAAATATCGCCGTTGGGGTTGGTGTCGGCGGGCATGGCCATGGTGCGCAGCAACAGGCGGCCTTGGGGTTCGGTGGGTGTTTCTGTGTTCACGGGGTTTCCTTTTTTGAGTTTGCAGATGCACTTTGCGGCGGCCGGACGGGCTTGCCGTCAATCCGCCGTATCGGTTTGGGCGGGGTCTGTTTCCTTCAAGCCCTCCGCCACCCATAGCCGCAGTTGGGGCAGGGCGGCGGCGCGCGCCTGATATGCCGCCGCCTCACCCGTCAGATGGCCGGCCAGGCCGTAGTTTTCCAGGCGCAGGGCCACGGGGGCGTAAAACGCGTCTGCCGCACTGAAATGCGCGCCGGCCAGATATGCGCCGCCGAAGCGTTCCAACCCTTCGTTCCATAACGTATCCAGCCGTTGCAGTTCGCGCTGCAGGCCGGGGGTGATGTTGGGGGCGGGGGCGGGGCGCAGGGTGAAGTTGCAGACGGTACGCAGGACGGGGAAGCCGCCGTGTATTTCGGCGGCGGCACTGCGCGCCCATGCGCGGGCGGCCTTATCTTGCGGCCAGACGGCGGGGTGGCTTTCGGCCAGGTATTCGGTTATGGCCAGGCTGTCCCAAACCACGGTTGCGCCATCGTGCAGGCAGGGGACTTGGGCGGTAGGGGAAAAAGCCCTCCATGCCTCGCGCTGGGCGGCTTTGTCGGCTATGAAATGGTGCAGGATTTCTTCAAAGGGGATGTTCAGGGTTTGGAGCAGCAGCCAGGGGCGCAGCGACCAAGACGAGATGTGTTTGCTGCCTATGTGCAGTTTGTACATGGTTCTTCCTTTGTGCGTATGGGGTGTTATTCATGATACGCCTGCCAGAAGGGTTGCGCCAGATAACGGCGGACGAAGGCTTCGTCCCTTAGTCCGCGCGGGGTGTCCAGTTGTACGATTTGGCGGCAGCGGGCGGGCTTGTGGTCCAGCAGGTAGACGGTGTCGGCGGTTTGCAGGGCCTCGAAGCGGTCGTGCGATACCATGATGATGCCCAGGCCTTCGGACAGCAGTTCGCCCAGCCAGGCATAGAGTTTGAGTTTGAGTTCGTAGTCCAGCGCGGAAAAGGGTTCGTCCAGCAGCAGCAGGTCGGGGCGGCACACCAGCGCGCGGGCGATGGCGGCACGTTGGCGCATCCCGCCGGAAAGTTCGTGCGGGTATTTGCGCCAGTCGGCCTCGGCCAGGTACAGGCGTTTGAGTATGGCGCGGGCGCGTTGCGGGGCGGCCGGGTCGCGCGGGGCGGCCAGCAGGACGTTTTCCCATAGGGTGCGCCAGGGCAGCAGGCGGTGTTCCTGAAAGAGGTAAACCGTGCGGGCAAAGCCGTTGCAGATGCGGCCGCTTTGGTAGTCGGCCAGCCCCGCCAGTATGCGCAATATGGTGGTTTTGCCGCAGCCCGAGGGGCCGTACAGGCAGGCGGCGCGCCCGGCCTCCAGCGTCAGGTCGAAACCGCGCACGATGTCGTCGCCCATGATGCTGCAGTCTAGTTTGGATACGCTAAGCATGTTTTGGCGGCCTTTCTCTTTCTATCCGGTAAATTAAAATTGCAAGGCTGAGCCGTTGCCGCGCCTTGTCTCATTTTTATTTTAATCCGTTATGGTGTTCCCAAGGCATCAGGATGATTTTCAGGGGTTCGATAATCAGGTATTCCACAATAAAGATCATGGCCAGCACCACCGCCACATAGGCCAGCACCGCCTCCATGTCCAGCATGGCGCGGGCGGAGGCCAGTTGCGCGCCTATGCCGTCATCCGTGCCCAAGAGTTCGGCCATGATGGCCAGTTTGATGCCCATGCCCACGGCCACGCCCACGGCGGGCAGCAGGTGGTTGAGCAGGTGGGGCAGGTAGAGGTCGTGTATGCGGCGCGGCCAAGGTACGCAATAGGCCTGCAGCATTTCTTTTAATTGCGTATCCACCGTCATCATGCCGCGCATGGCGGCGGCGAAGGTCAGGGGGGCGACGGTAACGGCTATGGTGAATACTGTGCCCGTGCCGCCCATGCCGAACCAAAACAGGGCCAGCACCACCCAGATAATAGGCGGCATGCCCAATAGTATGCTGATGCCGGGGCGGCAGAACAGGGCCAGTGTTTTGGACAGGCCCGCCGTCAGCCCCAGCGCAATCCCGCCGGCCAGGGCCAGGGATATGCCCAAGGCGGCGCGCGCGGCGGTAACGGGGATTTGCGCCGCGTTTATGTCGGTCAGGATGTCGGCGACGCGGCGGAATACGGGCAGGGGCGCGGGCAGTACGAATTCGCCCAAGGCCGCCGAGGCCGCCTGCCACAGTGCGCAAAATACGGCCAGCACCGCCGCCGAGGCAAATACGCCCCATAAGTAAAATCCCGCCTGCCCCAAACGGCTGCGCCGCAGCGGCCGGCCCGCATCCAGAATCATGGTTTTCCTCCTTATTGCGCTATTGCGCCGCTTGGAAACGCGCCCAAACCGGCGCGTGGTCGCTGGGCCTCTCTTGGGCGCGCGCCTCCAAATCCACCCCTGTGTCTTCCAGCAGCCGCGACAGGGCGGGCGTAATCAGGATGTGGTCTATACGCAGCCCCTGCCGTTTGGCAAACATTCCGCCTCGGTAGTCAAACCAGGTGTAAAGCGCGTCCCCGGGGCGGCTTAGGCGCAGGCTGTCGGCCAGCCCCAGTTCCAGCAGTCCGGCAAACCAGCCCCGTTCTTGTTCTGTGCATAATATCCTGCCCCGCCATTTTTCGGGGGCGTAGCAGTCTTGGTCGGCGGGGGCGATGTTGAAGTCGCCCAGCAGCACCAGTTTTTCATAACGCGCCAGTTCTCCGCGTACAAATGAGGCCAGGGCGGCAAACCATTGTTGTTTGTATTGGAATTTGGGGCTGTCGGGGGATTCGCCGTTCACGCAGTATACGTTGATGACGCGGACACCGCCCACGGTGGCGGCAATCACGCGCCTTTGCGGGTCATGGGGCAGGGCAGGCAGGCCGGTATGTACGTCCTGCGGCGGGGTGCGGCTGATGATGGCCACGCCGTTGTAGGTTTTTTGGCCGCTCCACACGCTGTGCCAGCCCGTTATGTCGAATGCGGCGGCGGGGAATTTGTCTTGGTCCAGTTTCAGTTCCTGCAGGGCGAGGATGTCGGGTTGGTGTCGCGCCAGCCAGTCTTGCACCTGGGGCAGCCGGATATTAAGGGAATTGACGTTCCAAGTGGCGATTTTCATGGGGGGATACTCCGTTCCGCAAAAAAGGCCGTCTGAAACGGCCCTTGTCGTCGGGAAAAACAATCAGCGGTTGAGGCAGAAGGTACTCAACACTTCCAAAATAGTCCGCGCCTCGGGCGAGTTGAGCCGGTATTGCAAGACGCGGTGGTAACGGGTGTAATCTATGATGCCCGCGCTTCGCAGCTTGGACAAATGATTGGAAACCGCCGTCTGATTGACATGGAGGGCATCGACCAGTTCGGTAACATTGCGTTCGCTCTCGGCCAGCAGGCAGAGTATCATCAGGCGGTGGGGGTGGGCCATCAGCTTTAACATTTCGGCGACGTGTTCGGCGTTGCGCATGGGGTCGTTATGCTCGCCGACCGCATTGGGTAAAAGTCTCTTCATGGCGGCCGATTCTATTCGTTATTGGTTCTCAAAGCAATTTGATTTTTGATATGAAAACCTTATGTTCCGGCTAATGGGTCATAAGGGCAACATCCGATTGTAGGCGCGGGATTTTTTCTTTAAACTGGCCGTATTTGGCAACAGTTTGGCAAAGGGGCGACCCATGAAGAATATTTTTCTGCCTGCAGCTTTGCTGGTGTTGTCGGCCTGCGCGCTGACACCCGAGCAAAAGGCCGAACGCGAGGCGGCGCAACAACGCTACCGGCAGGATTTGCAGGTTGCGCTGGCCGCACAATGCGACCATGAGACCGCAAGCCTGATGCGCCGCCATTTCGACGGCGAAACGGGCGGGACAGAGGAAGAAAAGCGTGCCTTCCGCCTGGCCTACATAGACAAAGTAAACGACCGCATGTTCCAGGCCTGTTACAAAATGGCCTGGCAAAGCTATACCGCGCAACAGCGTTTGAACGATTTGCGTATGCGCGACTACAGCGACTGGCGTTACGGCTGGTATCCCTGGGGGCCCTGGTGGTGGTAGGCCGATGGCCGTGCAGACACTGCGGCGCAAACAGATTCGCCGGGGCAGGCCGGCAATTTTGAATACATAGGGCCTGGGTGCGTAAAATGCAGTAAGGCCGGATACCTTAAGCGTGTTTCCGGCGCGGATGCCGCCGTTTGACGGGACAAAATCCTCCGTCGTCATCGAATTGCCCGTTTGCCCCGACAGCCGAAACACGGGGCGCGTTCCCGTGTATACCTCATCCCGCACAAGGGCGGCAGTTCCGGAACATGCCGCCCCGAATACCTCACACTGCAGGCCGTGCGGCCTGCCGAACAATCCTCCCTGCCGCCGAAAATGGCGGGATTCCGAACAATTAAGGCATTTTTAATGAAATCACCCGAACTCCTCCTCCCCGCCGGCGGCCCCGAACGGATGCGCGCCGCCTTTGATTACGGTGCAGACGCGGTTTACGCCGGCAGCCCGCGCTATTCCCTGCGCGCCCGCAACAACGAATTCGCCAAACTCGAAATCCTGCAGCAAGGTATAGCCCAAGCCCGCGCGCGCGGCAAAAAGTTCTACCTCACCGTGAACACCCTGCCGCACAACAGCAAGCTCAAAACCTTCCACGCCGACATGCAGCCCTTAATCGCCATGAAGCCCGACGCGCTCATCATGGCCGATCCGGGGCTGATTATGGAAGTGCGCGAAAAATATCCCGAAATGCCCGTTCATCTCTCCGTGCAGGCCAACACCACCAACTATTGGGGCGTGAAATTCTGGCAGAAAATCGGCGTGGAACGCATTATTTTGTCGCGCGAATTGAGCATGGACGAAATCGCCGAAATCCGCCAGGAATGCCCCGATATAGAATTAGAAGTATTTGTACACGGCGCATTGTGCATCGCCTATTCTGGCCGCTGCCTGCTGTCGGGCTACTTCAACCACCGCGACCCCAACCAAGGCACTTGTACCAACTCCTGCCGCTGGGACTACAAAGTCCACGAAGCCCAAGCCGACGACGCGGGCGACGTGATGCCGCTGCGGGGTTTCGATTTCAACAAGGCACAAGAAGAAGCCAACGCCGCCTTCGAAGGCATCAACGGCCAGGTGCGCCACCCCAAGGCCGACAAGGTCTTCCTCATCGAAGAAGCCAACCGCCCCGGCGAACTCATGCCGATTATGGAAGACGAACACGGCACTTATATTATGAATTCAAAAGATTTGCGTGCCGTGGAGCAAGTGGCCAGGCTGGCCGAAATCGGCGTGGACAGTCTGAAGGTGGAAGGCCGCACCAAATCGGTTTATTACGTCGCCCGCGTCGCCCAGGCCTACCGCAAGGCCATAGACGACGCAGCAGCCGGCCGCCCCTTCGATTACGGCCTGTTGGCCGACCTCGAAGGCCTGGCCAACCGGGGCTATACCAGCGGCTTTTTGGAACGCCACCAAACGCAGGAATACCAAAACTACCTTGCCGGACATTCCATAGCCAAGCAAAGCCAATATGTGGGCCACGTTACCGAAATAGACGACCAGGGCTGGGCCACCGTGGAAGTGAAGAACCGCTTCGCCGTGGGCGACACGCTGGAAATCATCCACCCGCAGGGCAACCGAACCATTGTCCTGCAGGCCATGCGCCGCAAGGGCGAAGCCGCCGAAGTCGCGCCCGGCAACGGTATCCAGGTGCAGATTCCCGATATGGCGGGCAGGGATAAGGCACTGATTGCGCGGGTGCTTTCATTATGATGAATTAAATTTGCAAGGCTGGGCCGTTGCCAACGCCCTTACCGCCTTGTCTTATTTTTATTTTAATTTACTATGCTGTATTTTTAACCCCGTCGGTGTCCGCGTTTTCAAGCCGTCTGAAAACCAAAAGGCATGATAATGAATGAAGACAAACACAAAATCATAATGTTGTATCCCGCAATGTCCGGAGATTTGGCGATGGAAATCGGTGTGGTCTGCGCGTGGGTGTTGCTGCCGCTGATTATCGGGCTGGACGTGCTGTCAGACATTTCCTGCGGCTGGGCGGGCGCGGTGTTCGGTGTGGCGATGTCGCTGCTGTTTTTCGGCGGGGCGGGATTGGTCGGCATCCTGTACTGGCGCGTATTCACAACGCGGGATTTCCTGCGGCTGGACACGGAACGCGGCGTGCTGCTGCAAGGGTGCTGGCGTTGGGGCTGGCAGGCGCAGCGGGAATATCCGCTTTCGATGTTTGCGGCAGTGGCGGCGGAAAAGGTGCGGGACGATTACCGCGGCTATTACGGGCGTTTGTGGCTGGAAGCGGCAGATGGGCAAAACGATTTGGTGTTGGAGGAAAATTTTCTGCCGCACAAAAATTCTCTGCACAGGTTGGACAATATTCAAAGCCATATCGCCCGCACCACGGGTTTGGCCAAACGTCCCGTTATCGACACGCAGATTCGCGCGCAAGAAGAAACGGCGGCGGATGTGTCCAAACTGCGCGCGCCGCAGCCGGAAGTATTGCCCGTGTGGCGGCAGGCGGTGAATCTGGCGGCGGCGGGGTTGTGGATTTGGCTGGCGGTTTGGCAGCTGCGTTTGGCGGCGGATTGGCAAAGCGGCGGCCTGCCCAAGCCGCTGTATTTCGGCGCGGGACTGCTGGCGGTTGGTTTGTTGGCGGTGGCCGTGTCGGAAGTGTGGTCTGTGCTTATCCCGCTGTCCAATGCCAAAAAGAATACGGACGATTGGCAGCCTCCTGAAATCAAAGCGGCTTTAGAGGCGGCACGGCGGATTGAAGGAAGGCGGCCGCCGTTACTGGCACGCGCCGCGCCGAAAACATCGGGCAGGACGGAATTTGCCGTGTATTCCCTTGGCACTTTGCTCTCGCGCATTCCGTTTCTGCTGCTTGTACTGCTGATGTTGTGGGGCGGGTTCGAGTTTAGCCAAAAGTGGCTGTTTTGGTTGGCGCTGCTGCTGTTTGCCGCATGGCGGCTGGCATATCATTGGTATACACTTTGCAAGGTGCGCTACAACGTACAGGAAGACGCGCTGACCGTATACCGCCTGCGCGGTTTCAAATGGCTGCCTGAAAAACGCTATGCGCTATCGGGGTTTTGCGGCATCTACTGCCGCACGACATACAGCGGGTTGGGCGTGAGCGAAATCCGGCTGGCGGGCAAAGAAGGCGGCAAAGATGTGCGGCTGTTGAAGGCGGATTTTTTATTGCGCGGCAACCGGCGGGCGGCGGAGACAACGGCCAAACAAATCAGCCTTGCCACGGGGCTGCCGCTGCTGGAATATATAGTGGATGAAATTTAAATCAGGACAAGGCCGCTCATCGCATCCACATCGAATTTCCTGCCGCCGCTTAGGATTTCAAATTCATAACGGCCGCCGTGCCTGCCTATATCGAATTCCGCTTCTGTGATGATGCCGCCCAGTTTGCCGTATGCCCCATCTTTTTTGGCAAGCTGTACGGCTTTTTCTTTGCCTTTGGGGTCGGATTGGATTTTTATCCTTGCATATTTCCTTAAATTTCGTTTCAGACGGCCTGCAAAACCGCGCCGCCGCCCGAACATCGTGTACCAATACATCCATCGTCCAAACGTGAAAGAAATGCCGCCCCTACTTTGCCCGGAGTGATTTGCACCGCTTTTTCACGGGTGATATAGTGGATTAAAATCGCAATGATACAGCCCTGCCGGCTGCGGGCCGCATATTTTATGGAGAAATCATATGGATGAAAAAATACAGGCCGTAAGGACGATAAAACGCCTGAAAAACGCACAGGATGAGGCAGGCCGCCTGCAAGGCTGGCGCGAAATCCGCGAGGGGCAAAACCTGAGCGGCGAATATGTTTTGAGTGCCAAACTCAACGGCGCGGCCTACACCGAAGAAGAGGCGCGCATGGTGGCCGAATTATTCGGGCGTTAGGGCAAAAACCATGACCTTCCATTTTGAAATCCACCTGACCGTGGAAACAGACCATGCGCGGCTGGAACACTTTGAACAAATATGCCGCGAATCGGGCGGCAAAGCCCTGCTGATAGAATTGCCGCACGGCATATACACCAGCCAGCCCATGTTATCGGCATGGGCTGGCGGGGACGGCATGAGCGGGGCCCTGGCCGCAATGGCCGTTTGGGAAAAACGCCTGACCGATGCGGGCTTCCCCGTCATCCGCCGCAAAGTCGAAATCCCCGCCGACGAGGCTGCCCGCTGGCTGGCGGCCTTTCCCCATACGGCATCGGGCGGATATTTCGAATGGCACGGCAAAGTGCGTTTTCGCGAATATCATATAGCGGACGGCATGAACAGCATCATATCCGCACAAAACAGCGGATTGGCGCACCTTTCCCGCAACGCCCTGCGCGGTTCGCCAAATTGCCGCTTTCTGACCGTGCGCCATTACGGCGGCGAAGACACTTTCCGGCGCAAAGTGCAAAACGTACTGGATTGGACAGCCACGGTTCGCGATGCCATAGAGCTAATCAAATCCCAATATGAATACTGCGTATACGATGACAAAACCGAATTGGATAAGGGATGGACGCCCATGCAAAACACAGAACCCCTGATTACCCCGCTTTACCGCGAGGAATATCCCGGCCTGCCCGAAGAGGGGCTGTTGGAATTGTGCGCGGGCGAAGCCTTTATCCGCCGCAGCGCATTAGCGGGGGAGGATTTCATGCTCAAAGGCAGTTACCTCACCCGCCAATACTTCCCCAAATTGCCGCAACGCCTGCCCGGGGATTTGGATTTCGTTTACCTGCCGCACCTGTCCGACAGCGAAACGGCGGAACGGAAATTCAGCAAATGGGTACAGGCGGTTACGACTATGGATTTGCGGGACGGCGTGTATTTTACGCCGTTTGAACAAAACCGTTTCTGGCGCATGATAGATTACGCGATGAGCGAAGATTTTCCCACGGTGAATACCGACCTAGTTTGCACCGTGGACGGAAAGCCCGTGGAACTGTATCTGGACATTTCATTTAATCTGGATATCCCCGCCACCGTGCCGCTTACCTTCCGCACGCCCGTGGAGGATGTCTACCTGCCGCATACCGTGCCGCTGTTTTTGCAAATCGCGTGGAAGATGCACCAAAGCCTGGTCCGTCCGCGCGTGAAGGATTTGTACGACCTGATTTATCTGGCGGGGCGGACGGGGGGCGATGTCCGGATAGTTGATGATGCCATGCAGGCTTTGGCGGACGAATGCGCCCGCGACAAAATCCCCGAAAAACGCATCAGGGAATTTTTGTTGTTCAAACCCGAAAAACTCATGCCCCAAACCGGCAGCCGCTTTTCGGCCGATTTGGCATGGAAGGCGGAAGCGGACCATTTGCGCGGCAGCACCTGCCCCGGCCTGCCGCAGACTTTTGAGGAACTGCACGGGCAGTTTGTCCGCGCCATGCGCAAGGCGGGTTTCAGTCGGGAACTAAGCCTGCCTCCACCCGGGCGGGGTAGGGCTTAGGTCGGCGCGGATACCCTTGGGGCGGTTTTTGTTTGCCGTGGGGACAAAACATTCCTATAATCCGCATCTTTAAGCAAAAAGACAAAAAAGGAACACAGACATGGCCGACTTGAGCATTTGGCAGACCGCCCCCCTGAACAACATCACCGCCCACATCGTCCCGCGCTACCACGACACCCACCGCAGCCAATTGGCCGAGATGCTGGAATTGGGCGGCCGGCTTGCCGAAGCGGGGGAAGAAGGGTTTCCCCAAGACTTCGTGCCGCTGGTGCAGGCGATTCAAAACGAACTGTTGAGCCACATGATGAAGGAGGAGCGCATCCTGTTCCCCATGATAGACCAGGGCGCGGGCAGCGGCGCGGCCATGCCCATCCGCATGATGATGCACGAACACGGCGACCACCAGGGAGCGATAGCCCGTCTGCGCCAGGTAACCGGCGGCTTCGCCCTGCCGCAAAACGCCCCCGAAACATGGAGGCGGCTGTATGCCCTGGCGCAGGAGTTTACCGCCGATTTGGCCGACCATATCGAATTGGAGGACAACATCCTGTTTGCCCGGACTCTGGCCGGATAAGGACGACCCGCCGCGCGTTTTGCCGCGCCCCAAATATAGTGGATTAAAATAAAAATGAGGCAAGGCGGCAACGCCCGCCGTGTACAGATGGTATAGTAAATTTAAATAAGAACTACCTATACCGGCCTTCCCGCGCAGGCGGGAATCCGGTTTTAAATTTCAGAAGCTGCTTTTCCAAATGAAGGTT
>JAUMUU010000031.1:13445-16131 GCA_030530545.1 Neisseria sp.
TTTCATCCACTATAAATACAGCAAGGCTGCACTTTATGTGCAGCCTTGTGTGTTGGTGAAGCACACGGCTTCCCTTTGGGGCAGCCCTTATCCGGCTATGCCGTAATTGGGCAACACCAACGCGCATTTGGGGCGTTCGCCGCGCCGCCGCCGGTTGCGTCCGGCAATGGGGCGGCAGGCGTTGCCCGCATCCTGGGCGGCGGGCGGTTCGGTTTTGGCGCGTGCCGCCGTGCGGGTCGCTTTGGCCGCAGGCGCGCCCCTGGTTTTGGCCTTGTCCTGACGGATGACGGCTTCCCCGCCTTTTTCGGGCGGTTTGCCGTTTTCGCCATACCATTTGGGTTCGAAACCTTCTATGCGCGTAACCGGGGTGTCGCTGCCCGTAAGAGCCTTGATGGCCTCGAACATTTTTTGTTCGTTCTCGTCCATCAGCGAAATTGCCACCCCGTCCGCGCCCGCCCGTCCGGTGCGGCCTATGCGGTGGACATAGTCTTCGGCCTGGGTGGGCAGTTCGTAGTTGATGACGAAGGGCAGCTCGGCAATGTCCAGCCCGCGCGCGGCCACGTCGGTGGCAACCAGTACGCGCAAACCGCCGTTTTTGAAGGCGGCCAGCGTTTCCAGCCGGGTTTGCTGCGATTTGTCGCCGTGGATGGCCTGCGCCACCAGGTTGCGCCGCTGCAAATCGCGCGTTACCTGGTCTACGCTTTGCTTGGTTTTGCAAAAAACGATGACCTGGTTCATGTCCAAATCGACTATCAGCCGCTCTAGCAGGGCGCGTTTTTTGAAGGTATCCACCGCGATGATGTGTTGCTGGACCCTGTCGCTGGCGGTATTTTGCGCGGCAACTTCGATTTGTTCGGGGCTGTCCATGAAGTCGCGCGCCAGTTTGCGTATGTTTTCGGAAAAGGTGGCGGAAAACATCAGGGTTTGGCGTTTTTTCGGCAGCATACGCATGATGGTGCGTATGTCTTCTATAAAGCCCATTTCCAACATGGAGTCGGCCTCGTCCAAAACCACGATTTCCACTTTGGCGAAATTGATGTTTTTCTGGCCGACGTGGTCCAGCAGGCGGCCGACCGTGGCGACGACGATTTCGCAGCCCGCACGCAAGTCGGCGGTTTGTTTGTCCATGTTCACGCCGCCGAACAATACCGTGTGGCGCAGCGGCAGGTTTTTGATGTAGGAACGGATGTTGCGGTCGATTTGGTCGGCCAGTTCGCGCGTGGGGGTCAGTACCAGCATGCGGACGGGGTGCATGGCGGGCGAGGTGGACGGGTTGGCGAAGCGTTTGAGCCTTTCCAGGCTGGGCAGCATGAAGGCGGCGGTTTTGCCGGTGCCGGTTTGGGCGGCGGCCAGCAGGTCGTGTCCGGCCAGTGCCTTGGGTATGGCGGCGGTTTGGATGGGGGTGGGGGTTTCGTAGCCCTGCTCGGTCAGCACGGAAACGATTTCCTGCCCCAAGCCCAGGGAGGCAAATGGGTTCATTGGTTTTCCTTTTCGGTTGGCCCGCCTTGGCCGGCGGTGTGTGGCGGAGCGTCCGGGGCGGTTTTGCAGGCGGGCGCGTTTTTGATGCGGGCGGCAGGCCGGGGAGGCGGGGGAAGGTTTTGCCTTGCGGCGTGTCGGTGTGCCGTATCCGCGATGCGGTGATGCCGGGGGTGGTTGGGGATTGGCGGCCGGCCGCCCGGGCCGGATTTATATAGCGGATTAAAATAAGGAATCCACTGTGTTGCCAACATCCTTATGTACTGTCCGTACACGGCGGACGTTGCCGCCTTGTTTCGTTTTTATTTTAATCCACTATAAATTTGGCCCGCCATATTGGTTTGCTATAAGGGCAGGGGGCATTATAGCCTAACCGTATTTTTTGATTCAAGGCGGCCAAGGAGGGGCGGGTTCAGTGCATGAAGCGGCCCTGCCGCAGGAAGGCGGCGGTTTGGGCGGCGGCCTCGGGGCTGAACAGCATGCCGGTGTGGGTGAGGGGCAGGGTGATGTGGTCGGCTTGGCCGGGGCATTGGGTTTCGGAAACCAAAACGGTGCCGTCGTTCTCGCCGTGCAGGCCGAATAGTCTGCCCAAGCCCACGGGGTTGTTGCCGGCCAGGCTGCCCAATGTTGTGCCTTTGGGCAGGGCGGGCAGGTTGCCGTCGAGCAGGCGGCAGTAGGCCCGGCCCAGCAGCGGTACGCCCAGGCCGGATATGCCGCGCACTTTTTCGGCGGCCGCGCTGCCTTGGTGCGGTGTGCCCAAGGTTACGATGCGCCCTTGTACGGCGGCGGGGAAGGCGGCGGCAAAATGCCGTAAAACCAAACCGCCCAGGCTGTGGCCGACAAAGTGTACGGGGGTGTCGGGATGGCGGGCTTTGATGGTGTTTAGCCGTTCGGCCAGTATGATGCAGTGTTGTTCGGGGCGTTGCCAAACGCTGTAGTAGCCGAAGGTTTCGGTTTCGAAGCCGTGTTTGGCCAGTAGTCGGGCAAAGGGCAGCATTATCCAGGCGTGCATGTGTATGCCGTGCAGCAATATGATGTGTCCGTTCATTATTGTTCCTTGTCGGGGGTCATTGGTGCAGGTGGGCGTAGATTTTTTCCGCCAGGGTCTTGCTGATGCCCTCTACCTGCGCCAGGTCGTCCACGCCCGCCGCCGTTACGCCGCGCAGGCCGCCGAAGCGGGTGAGCAGGGCTTGGCGGCGTTTGCCGCCTA
>JAUMUU010000032.1 GCA_030530545.1 Neisseria sp.
TAGTGAGAACCGCCCGAAATCCTTTGCCGGTTTTCGGGCGGTTGTTTGCGGCCGTGCTTTTTTTGGAGGGACGGTTTTTAAATGGCCTGTGTCCGCAATATCAGCCAGTCGCGGGCTTCGCCGTCCACCAGGGGCAGCAGTTTTTCGCGCACATCGGCGTGGTAGGCGTTGAGCCAGCGGGTTTCTTCTGCCGTCATCAGCGACAGGTCTATGGGGCGGGTGTCTATGGGGCAGAGGGTGATGGTTTCGAAATATAGGAATTTGCCGAATTCGGTTTCCTTGGGCGATGCCACGGGCAGGCTGGCAACCAGGTTTTCTATGCGCACGCCCCATTTGCCCGGGCGGTAGAGGCCGGGTTCGTTGGAGGTAATCATGCCTTCTTTTATGGCGTGGTGGGGGTTGGCGGGGGCCAGGTAGGAGATGACCTGCGGGCCTTCGTGTACGTTCAGGAAGTAGCCTACGCCGTGCCCGGTGCCGTGGCCGTAGTTGCATTGCTGCTGCCACAGGGGTTTGCGGCAGATGGCATCGAGCAGGGGGGCGGCGATGTTTTCGGGGAATATGGTTTCGGCCAGGGCGATATGGGCTTTTAAGACCAGTGTGTAGTCGCGTTTTTGTTCGGGCGTGGTTTCGCCTACGGGGACGACGCGGGTGATGTCTGTCGTGCCGCCCAGGTATTGCGCGCCGGAGTCTATCAGCAGCAGGCCGCTGCCGGTGATGCCGCTGTATGCTTCGGGGGTGGCGGCGTAGTGCGGCAGTGCGCCGTTGGCGTTGTAGCCCGCTATGGTGTTGAAGCTGAGTGAGACGAAGTTGGGGCGCGCGCTGCGGTGTTTGTGCAGCATGGTGTCTATGTCCAGTTCGTTCATGGCCGTGCCGTTTGCCAGGTTGCGTTCGAATTCGGCAAAGAAGCCGCATAAGGCCGCGCCGTCCTGCCGCATGGCTTCGCGGATGTGGTTTAAATCGGCGGCGGTTTTGACGGATTTGAACAGGGTGGACGGGTTGGCGTTTTCTATCAGGCGGGTTTCAGGCGGTATGAGCTGCAGGGTGCTGACGGCGGTTTTGTCGGGATTGACGAGCAGTCCGCCCGAAATTTTGCCCAAGGCTTCGCGTACGGCGGCGTAGGGCGCGGCGGTGATGCCCGCTTGGGCCAGCAGGGTGCGAGATGCGGGATTGAGTTTGGCCTCGTCGGCAAATAATACGGCGGTATCGGCGCTGATGAGCAGGTAGGATAGGAATACGGGGTTGTAGGGGACGTCGCTGCCGCGCAGGTTGGTCAGCCAGGCGGTGTCGTCCAGCGAAGAAATCAGATGCCAGTCCGCGCTTTGTTCTTTCATGGCGGCGCGCACGCGGGCGAGTTTGGCGGCGGCGGTTTCGGAAACGAAGGCCGCGTCGTGCGGGAATATGGTGTCCTGCGGCAGGGCGGGGCGTTCCGCCCAAACGGTGTCGGCGATGTCGCGCGATACGTCCAGGCGGATGTTTTTGGCGGCAAAGGCGGTTTCGAGCTGGCGTTGGGCGTTCAGCGACAGCATGTCGGCCGCCGCGCCCGCCGCCGCGCCTTGGGGCAGTTCGGCGGCCAGCCAGTCGGTGTAGGGTGCGACTTCGCCGACTTTTTGCAATTCTATGCCGCTGCCTTGGAGCTGGTGTGCGGCCTGTTCCCAGTAGCGGCTGTCGGCCCACAGGCCGGCTTTGTCGGCGGTAACGACCAGTGTGCCGACCGAACCGGTGAAGCCGGAAAAGTATACCCGCGCCTGCCAGTGTTCGGGCAGGTATTCGGACAGGTGGGGGTCGGCGGACGGGATTATCCAGGCGGCAAGGTTGTGTTCGCGCATGGTTTGGCGCAGTTGGGCCAGGCGTTGTGCGGCGGGGTTCATGTGGTTTCCTTTCTGGGGCGGGTTGGTCGGACAAGGCCGCCTGAAAGCGGGATTTCGGTTTTCAGACGGCCTTTTTTGCCATTCGGCCTATTCCTTTTGCAATTTGGTAAAGAAGATAATATCCAAGTCTTTTTTGGGCAGGAAGTTGGTTTTTTCGGCGCGGAAGGTATTGGGGCCGATTTTACGCAGGGATTTGTCCCAACACAGCGAAACGAGCTGGCCGGGTTTGCGTTCCACCGTCAGCGTGAATTTGCCTATGGGCCGGGCCCAGTTCGCGCCCGTGGTCAGGATGTAGCCCAACTGGGAGTAGACATGTGTCGTACTGTCGGAGTCGCCCAGCGTGCGGCGCAGGTCGTCGTTGATGCAGTAATCCTCGGCCATAGGGCGGCCTTTTTTTGCTTCGGACGGCGAAAAGAAGCTGCCGCCGACCAGCGGGGCATATTGATGTTTGATTTCGGTGGTTTTGCCCGCCTTGAAAGTCTGCTTCCAGCTGTACACGATTTGCGATGACCAAATATAATCTAAGCCGTTATTGTCGTTATTAACGTTCAGATTGAACTTGTCCGCCTGCGGGGCCAGGCAGGCCTGGACCTTGTCCGACAATTTGTTCAGATTGTATTTTTGCGTCCAAGGGTTCATCAACTCGCTGTCGGTCAGCCCGCATTTCTTCAGCTCGGCGGTCAAATCGACCCTTTTATCGTCCTTGGTTTGAAAAAACGCGCGCACATGGGCCTGCGGCTTGACCGCCTTGCCGTCGGCCCAAATGCGGAAACTGTCGATAAGGTCTTTCGTGTTGGCAAAATCGCCTTCGTATATTTCCGCCACCTCGGGCAGCGGGAACAACACCGTTTCCGTAATATCCTGTGCCGAATTATTTTTGAACAAATAAGCCACGCGGATTTGCTGCTGGCTGATATACAAATCCTCGCGCAGCATTTCAATGTGCGGATTTTTCAGATAAGTGATACCGCCCGTTTCGACAAAACCCGTACTATCATTGGCCTGCGCCGCAGCGGCGGCAGACAGGACAAAAGGCAGGATGATGTGTCTGACAGATGGTTGGAACATGTTTTTTTTCCCTTAAAAAACAAAAAACAAACAGAAGAAACCGCCTGAAAGGCCGCCTTGGGCGTTTTCAGGCGGCATGGCGTTTCAGTCCGCGCCTTGGAGCAACTTATTAAGCAGCGGCCTGAGCAACAACAAAATACCCGCCGTCAGCATACTGATGCCGAACAACAGCCAATAATAAGAGACAGGGTCGGCCTCATCGAAATACTTATGGGACAACTGGCCGCCCAAAGTGAAGCCCAGCGACAGGGCGAGGAAATTCAAGGCCACCATCTGCGTTTTGAACATGGGCGGGGCGATTTTAGTAACGAAAGAGAGCGAAATCGGCGACAACAGCAACTCGCCCAACGTCAGAATCAGCAAGACCAGCCCGAACAACACGATAGGCATGGGCGTACCCGAGGTCAAAAAAGGGATGAAGCACAAATAAGTTAAACCCGCCAACAAAATGGCCAGGGCGAACTTCATAGGCGTTTTCGGCTGCCTGTCGCCCAACTTGGTCCACAACGCCGCCAGCACGCCCGAGAACACAATCACCCACAAAGCCTGCAGCGAATCCTTCCACGGCACGGGAACTTCAAAATTACCGAAGGCGGGCAGCACGCGGTTCACCGTACCCTCGAAATAAAAAGTCAGCACCGTATACACCTGGTACCACACCGCCCAAAACACACAAATAGCGGCAAACATAGGGATGTACGCGCCGACCTGGCGTTTATTTTCGGCACTCATATCCTTGCTGGACAACAGGCGCAGGAAATAGCCTACCGTCAAAGCCGACACCACCCACAGCAGCACCTTGCCGAAATTATCCAAAGTCAGCCCGCCCGTTTTAATGAAATACACCAGCACCGCAATCACCGCCAGCGCGGCCACGCCCACGCGGCGGCCCTCGCCGCGGTTCAAAGGATGGGGCGCGGGCGTGTGCGGCAGATTTCTGCGGCCGAAAGAATAACAGGCCAAGCCCAAGGCCATACCTATGGCCGCCGCGCCGAAGCCGTAATGGAAACCATACTCCTTATGCAGCAGCCCCGTAATCAGCGGGCCCAAAAAACCGCCTATATTGATAGAAATATAAAAAATCGAAAAACCCGCGTCGCGCAGGGGGCGCAACTCTTCCGACTCATACAGCGAACCGACCATGGAACTGGCCGAAGCCTTCACCCCGCCGCTGCCCAGCGCGATGCACACCAGCCCCATAAACAGCCCCGCCATACCCGGCACCAGGGCCAGCAGGATATGGCCCAGCATCACCACCACGCCCGCATTGAACAGCGTCTTTTCCGCCCCCCAGACACGGTCGGCCAGCCAGCCGCCCAAAATCGTAGACAAATAGACACTGCCGCCGTATGCGCCGACTATACTGCCGGCCAGGGCCTTATCCAGCCCCAAACCGCCCTTGGTCATCTCATAATACAGATACAGCGTCAAAATACCCTGCATACCGTAAAACGAAAAACGCTCCCAAAGCTCGATATGGAACAGACTGGAAAGCTGGATGGGGTGGCCGAAGAATTTTTTACTTGTTTGGCTGTCGGACATAAATAAATTGCCTCCTCAAAACCGAATCAGAAAAAGCCCGCAGGATCAAATCATGCCGAAGCGGCAAACCCGGGCAGAGGGCGGACGGACCCGCCTTAGCCATTTTTTAACCCAATATTTAAGTTTTGTCAAAATGGGCAATGGCCTATTTACAAACAGGCGGGGCGGATGAAGAGGGAAGATGTAGTCTGATGTTATTAATATATTGTTATAACGGGATAATTTTTCCGCAGGCATTTTTTAGGGGCGGCAGGCGGATTGCAGACAGCGGGGCAGGGGAGGCGGCCGCCCGCCGGATTTATATAGCAAACATACTTAACTTCAAATACAGTATGTCATCAAATTCCGGCCTTCCCGCGCAGGCGGAAATCCATCGTAAAACCTAAGAAACCTTGATTTAAAAAATAATTTCTGAATTTTAAAAATGGATTCCCGCCTGCGCGGGAAGGCCGGCAACCGATAAGCTTCGTATCGAAAATAAAGTAATTTAGCTATAGTGGATTAAAATCGCAAGGCCGGGGCGCTGCCAACGCCCTTATGTATGGCGGATTAAAATAAAAACGACACAAGGCGGCTTAGTCGCCTTGTCCCGATTTAAATTTCATCCGCTATAATCCACTATACTGTCAGTCCGCCGCATTTTCAGCGGCCGCGCCCGGGGCGGATGCGGCTTCCTCCGCCGGGGAAGAAGGCGTTTCCGCCGCATCGGCATCCGGCGCGACCAAATCGTCGATATCGATTTGCTCCACCCCGCTTTCGGCGGGTGTTTTGCCCAACTGCCTGTCGCGCATCTGCATATAACCGTCCCTCATCATCACATAAGGGTCCAGTGCCGCATCATTCAGGCCGTCGGTCAAATCAAGCAGGCCTTCGCGCGTATTGACCGCATTGGCGGCGGCGGCCGTGATGCGGCCGGCCGTGGTGTGGAACACCGCGTTTTGCACGGGGTAGGCCGCCAGCAGGGTATTGCCCAGGCTGTCGCGCACGGTGGACGGCCCCAGCAGCGGGTAGACGAAATAATTACTGTTTTTCCAGCCCCACGAGGCAAAAGTGTCGCCCAAAGTGTTTTTATTGTCGGGAATACCGCCCATGCCCGCCACATCGATCAGCCCGCCCAGGCCGAAGGTGGTATTGACGGTAACGCGCATAAAGTCCTCGCCGGCGCGTTTTATGTCCAGCCGCAGCAGGTTGCTGCCGAAACTCGCCACATCGCGCAGATTGTTGAAAAAATTGCTGATGCCGGTGCGTACCGGCTTGGGGGTAATTTTGCGGTAGCCGCGCGCCACGGGGGTCATCACATAGCGGTCGGCCTTATCGTTGATTTTGAACATGAAGCGGTTGTAAGCCTCATAGGGGTCCTTGTCGGAGGCCGTTGCGGGCGCGGCGGCCGCCAGCAGCAACATCAGCATGAGGGCGGCGGCTTTCCGTGTCGCGCCTTCGGCCTTGCGGCCGGGGAGTTTGTGCATGGGTATCGTCCTTGTGTTGCAGCCCGAATCCGCCTGTCTGTCCGGCGGGGGTTCAGGCAAACCAGTCTCTGATTTCGTACAGTTCGGCCAGCGCGTTTACCGATGGGGGCAGGTTGCGCAATTCGGGGCTGCGCCCCTTGCGGCGCAACAGCGACAAAAGCAGCGACAGGCAGGCGGAATCCGCCCTGCCCACCCCCGACAAATCGACGGCGGATATGTCGCCGCCGCAGTCTTGGGCAAAGCGGCGGCAGGTGTCGGCCTGCACGGTTTTGACGGTGATGTCGCCGCTCAAATGCAGCACGCCGTCTCGTATTTCGCTGTTCATCAAACATACCTTAATGGTTGGGATTTTTTTGGGGCGGCATTCAGCGGCCGTTGTTTTTATCGGCCAGTTCGGCAATCAACCCGTCTATGCCCTTGCTTTTGATGGTTTCGCCAAATTGGTTGCGGTACACCGTAACCAGGCTCGCACCCTCCACCGCCACATTGTATACGCGGTATTTGCCACCGTTTTGGTAGGTGGTGAAATCCATGTTTACCAGCCGGCCGCCGGGCTGGCTGACTTCCACCCGGACAATGACTTCCTTGCCGCCACGGTTGATAATCGGGTTGTTTTTGACATCGACAGTGGCGTTTTTGAATTTCAGCATAGTTCCCGAATAGGTGCGTATCAGCAGGGTTTGAAATTCTTTGGACAGGGCCTTTTGCTGCACGGGGGTGGCCGACCGCCAAGGCGCGCCGACTGCCTGCGCGGTCATGCGCCGGAAGTCGAAATAGGGCATGGCGTAGTTTTCCGCCTCCCGCCTGACGGCCGCATCGTTGCTGCCGTCGGCCTTTTTCAGGATACGCAATACCTGTGCCGCGTTTTCCCTAACCTGGACTATGGCCTGTTGCGGGGTGGCCTGGGCCGCGCCTGCGGCCAGGGCGGCGGCGATGGCGGTGTAAAACGGTGCTTTCATCAAAATTTCCTTGACGGTTGAAACCCCGCCCCCGGGGGGCGGTAGGGCGGCCTGCCTTGGGGCAGGCAGGGCGGAAACGGCACGATTCGGCAAATCATTATAGCGGATTAAAATTGCAACGCCGCAGCATGGCAATTTTAATCCACTATAACCCTCTATATATTAGGGCGGACGGATGATTATTCGGTAAGGGCGGTATTTCGCCCCTTAAAACGCCGTCCGCTGCGTTAAGAATGTCCGCAAGGTTGCGGTTTTTACCTTTAACCCGGCATTTTCTGCACCAAACCCCGGCTCATTCCAACATCTTTCCTTGCGCCCGCTTACCGGGCCGCTATTGTTGTTCTTGCCCGGTTGTTTTTTTGCCGGTGTTGCCCTCGGCGAAATTGGTCATGAATTTGCCGATTAGGTTTTCCAGCACCAGGGCGGAGTTGGTCAGGCTGATGGTGTCGCCGTCGGCCAGGTTTTCGCTGTCGCCGCCCTGCATCAGGCCTATGTATTGTTCGCCCAGCAGGCCGGAAGTCAGGATTTGGGCGGACACGTCGCTGCTGAACGGGTATTGTTTGTCCAGCTGCAGGGCGACTTTGGCCTGATAGGTTTGCGGGTCCAGGCTGATGCTTTGCACGCGGCCGACCAGTACGCCCGAGGCGCGCACGGGGGCTTTGACCTTCAGGCCGCCTATGTCGGTGAAGTTGGCGTAGACGGTGTAGGTTTGCGCCTTGCCGCCGAAATCCACATCGCCGCCGGCCACGCGGAAGGATAGGAAGCCCAGTGCGGCTATGCCTGCCAGGACAAACAGGCCGACCCAAAATTCCAATATGCTTCGTTTCATGAAAATTCCTTGATGGTTGAAACCCCTCGCCCTTCAAGGCGGCAGAATCGGGGTTGTTTGGGACGGGTGTCATCCCTTTCAAATCGGTCCGGCATCCAGGGGCGCGTGCCTTGTGTGTGGTTCTGTGTGCCGGAACATGAATATTCCTTTTTTTGTTGCCCCCTGCGGGCAAGCCCTACTTCCTTTTATTGAAAAACCTTTGCTTTAAAAGGCAAAATAAAAAAACAATATGAAGGTTGATAAAAAAGCCTGTGAATGAAAATATGATGTGGACTATCCTGCGTCCGGATATATTCTCAAACGTATGCCCGAAATTTAAATTTAGTGCATTGAGCGCGTCCTCTTCAAATATGGACCAAGGGATGGTCATAAGGGCGTTCGATATTTCGGCAGTCCAAGGGGAAACGGCCAGAAGCATTAAATAAATGAATGTATATATTAAGGAAAAATATAATCCCTTCGACATTTTCTTACCGATAGGTTTGTCTGCGCCGCATTCAGCCGGTAAACATGAAGGCGGTCAGGATAAAGTCTATCGCCAGTACGGCCAGTGCGGAGGATACGACCGTGCGCGTGCTGGCGCGCAGTATGCCCTCGGAAGTCGGTACGGCGTGAAAGCCCTGGTGTACGGCAATCAGTGTTACGGCCACGCCGAAAAAGGCGGATTTGATCAGGCCGTTGAGTACGTCGTAGCCTAAGGCGATGTTGTTCTGCATCTGCGACCAGAATATGCCGCCGTCCAAACCCAGCCACTGCACGCCGACCAGGTACGCGCCGTATATGCCCGCCACGTTGAAGATGGATGCCAGCAGAGGCATGGAAAACACGCCCGCCCAAAAGCGCGGCGCGACCACGCGGGCCACGGGGTTTACCGCCATGACGTTCATGGCTTCGAGTTGTTCCGTGGTCTTCATCAGGCCGATTTCGCTGGTCATCGCGCCGCCCGCGCTGCTGGCAAACAGGATGGCCGCCAATACGGGCCCCAGTTCGCGCAATAGTGATGCGGCCACCATGTAGCCCAGGATGTCGGCCGATTTGAATTTGGCCAGTTGGGTGTAGCCCTGCAGGCCCAGCACCATGCCGACAAACAGGCCGGATACGGCGATAATCAGCACGGACAGCACGCCGGCAAAGTAGACTTGCCGCACGCTCAGGCGGAAGCGTAAGAGCGATGTGCCGGAATGCGCCAGTATCTGCAGTAAAAACAGGCAGACGCTGCCCAGTGCTTGGATGAAGTCCAGGGTCTTCGCCCCGACTGTTCGGATGAAGTTCATATTTCGGTTCTGTTGTTTTTCAGGGGCCGGAAGACGGTTTAATGTCCCAGCAGGTCCTGCCGCAAAGTCGTTTGCGCGGGATAGCGGAAGGCGACGGGGCCGTCCGCCAATCCGCCGACAAACTGGCGCACCCAGGGCGAATCGAGTTCGCGCATTTGTTGCGGCGAGCCGGAAAATACGACTTCGCCGTGTGCCAGAAAAATCACTTGATCGACTATCTGCAGGGATTTTTCTATGTCGTGCGTAACCATGATGCTGGTGGAGCGCAGGGCGGTGTTCACGCGGCTGATCAGGTGGGCGATGACGCCCAGCGAAATCGGGTCGAGTCCGGTGAAGGGTTCGTCATACAGCATCAGTTCGGGGTCCAGCGCGATGGTGCGCGCCAGGGCCACGCGCCGCGCCATGCCGCCCGATAGTTCGGCAGGCATCAGGTTTTCCACGCCGTGCAGGCCGACAGCGTTCAGTTTCAGCAGCACTAAATCGCGTATGACTTCTTCGGGCAGTTTGGTCAGTTCGCGCATGGGGAAGGCGATGTTGCCGTATACCGACAGGTCGGTAAACAGTGCGCCGTGCTGGAACAGTACGCCCATGCGGCGGCGGTGTTCGTAGAGTTCCTGTGCGGAAAAGGCCGAAAGGTCGCGCCCTTCGATTAAAACCTGCCCCGACTGCGGGCGGATTTGGCCGGTAATCAGCCGCATCAGGGTGGTCTTGCCGCTGCCCGAGCCGCCCATCACCGCCGCAAACGTACCCTGCGCGATGGAAAAGCTGACATCCCGCAGTATCGGACGTTCGCCATAGGCGAAGACGACGTTTTTCATTTCGATAAACGGCTGGGTCATGGTGTGGCTCGCGGTTGAAAGCCTTGCATTTTAAATATTTGCTGCGGCAGGGGCAAATTTTCGGACGGACGGTTGGCTATTTGGTATGCGGGGGTGTGCGAAAACGGCCGGATATCGCGCTGTTTCAAGGGCTAAGCCTGTGTTTGCGCCTGTGTTGTGGTTTTCAGACGGCCTGCGCCTTGGCGGCCGCCTGCCCGCCCTATCTGTTAAAATACCCCCGCACACAATCATTAAGGAGATTCCCATGTTCAGACGAGCAGCAATGCCCATATGGCTGTTTATCCTGTCGTCCGCCACGGCCTGGGCGGGCGGGTTGCAAGAGGGAGGAAAGATTGGCCGGCATTTGGACCTGCATCCCGCCCGGCAAATCCGACAGCCCTTCCTTCAAACCTACTTTCACATTTTCCACCGATAAAAAAGTCAAGTCTTATATGGATATGTATATCCGTCCGGAAACGGATTTGCCAAAACAGGGCGTTAAAACCGCAATTTAGCGCACGACCGAAAGAACGAGGACGGCACATATCCCATCATCTGAAGCAAGGTAAAATAATCATGTTCAAACGAAACAAAACACCCGATTACACACAGATTTTGGACAAAATCCAACTGCCCGGCACGCAGCGCACCCTGGGCGGCGAAAAGGCCGTCAAATCCATACGCGAAGAAGTGGGCGGCCTGCACATCGAATTGTCTTTCGGTTTCCCTGCCGCCCATTTGCGGGAGGAATTGGCTCAAAACATCCAAACCGCCTTGGACGGGGCGGGCAACACCCTGCCCGTGGAAATAACCATAGCCGCAAATATCCAAACCCATAAGGTCCAGCCCGGCATAAACACCATCAAAGGCGTGAAAAACATCATCGCCGTGGCTTCGGGCAAGGGCGGCGTGGGCAAATCCACCACTGCCGCCAATCTGGCCGTGGCCATGGCGCGGATGGGCGCGCGCGTGGGCGTGCTGGATGCCGACCTCTACGGCCCCAGCCAGCCGACCATGCTGGGCGTGCAAGACCGCAAACCCGATCAGGAAAACAAGAAACTGATTCCCGTGGTGGCGGACGGCGGCATCCGGGTGATGTCCATAGGCTTCCTGGTCGATACCGATCAGGCCGTGGTTTGGCGCGGGCCCATGGTCAGCCAGGCCTTGCAGCAGTTGTTGTTCCAAAGCGAATGGGACGATGTGGACTATCTGTTTGTCGATTTGCCGCCGGGCACGGGCGACATCCAGCTTACCCTGTCGCAGAAAATCCCCGTTACCGGCTCGGTGGTCGTTACCACGCCGCAGGACATCGCGCTGATAGACGCGCGCAAGGCGGTGGATATGTTCAACAAAGTCAATATCCCGATTTTCGGCGTGTTGGAAAATATGTCGGTGCATATTTGTTCCAACTGCGGCCACGGCGAAGCGATTTTCGGCAGCGGCGGCGGCAAGGATTTGGCCGAAAGGCTGAATGTGCCGCTGTTGGGGCAGTTGCCGCTGACCTTGGCGGTGCGCGAGGCCATGGATAACGGCACGGCCAAGGCCTTGCAGGAAAATCATCCCGCAATCGCCAAACTCTATACCGATGCGGCTTTCAATATCGCCCTGGCCATAGCCGACAAGGGCAGGGATTACAGCAAGGCCTTCCCCAGGATTGTGGTCGAATAGCCCCCTACGGGGCAAACCCCGCCCCGAGGCTTGCAGGCGTACGGCCTTACCGCGCTTTTGCCCGGCCTTAGGCGTGTTTTATGCCGTAAACCGGCTTATTCCGGGTCGTCCCTACCCTCAGGGTGTGGGTTTGCGCCCCAGGGCGACGCGCTCCAGCCCGGCCAGGTCGCGCAGGGTTTCCACCCCTGTCCAGCCTTCGTCCTCCAATATGCGCCGCACCGCGCCGCCTTGGTCGAAGCCGTGTTCCAACAGCAAACAGCCCCCCGCCTTCAGATAGCGGGCCGCACTTTTGGCCAGGACGCGCAGGCAGGACAGGCCGTCTGCAAAATCGGTCAGCGCCTGTTGCGGCTCGAAACGCAAATCGCCCTGTTGCAGATGCGGGTCGCCCGCTGCGATATACGGCGGGTTGGAAACAATCAGGTCCCAGCCCCCTTCTTTGCCGGGTACGTCCGCATCCAGCCAAGAACCGCAGGCAAAGGCGACGCGGGCGTGATGGCTTTGCGCGTTGGCGCGGGCGATATCCAGGGCGGCGGGGCTGATGTCGCTGGCGGCGACAAAGGCATCGGGGCGTTCGCAGGCCAGGGTAACGGCTATCGCGCCGCTGCCCGTGCCCGCATCCCACACGCGCCCGCCCTGCGGCAGCAGGGACAGGGCGGCATCGACCAGGTGTTCGGTTTCGGGGCGCGGAATCAAAGTGGCCGGATTGACACAAAATAATCGGCCGTAAAACTCGCGCCCGCCCAAGATATAGGCCATAGGCTCGCCGTTCAGCCGCCGGGCGGCCAAACCGTCCAGCCTTGCCCTTTGCACATCATCCAAAGGTTCGCGGCCGCCGGTCAGGAGTTGGACGCGGCTCAGGCCGGTGGCCGCCTGCAGCAGCATACGCGCCTCGGTTGCCGGCAATATGCCCGAATACAAAAAATCTTCTGGTGTCATAACAGGGTTGTCCGCATGGTTTCCGCTACGGCAGGGCAGAGCCGCCCAAATCCGCATTGCTATTGTTATAGTATAATAAAAACATTAAAAACAAAAGCTTATTTACTTTCCTAATTTCACTGCCTATAATATGGGCATCAGGCTTTCTGATTACGAATGATTTAAACGGAGAAAAACATGAGCAATTGCAACACCCACCAAAACCACGACCACGTCCACGGCCAAGGCTGCGGCCATACCGCCGTGAAACACGACGGCCATACCGACTACCTGCACGACGGCCACCTCCATCACGAGCATAACGGCCACTATGACGAACACAGCCTGCCCGTGGACGAGGCGCATCCCGATGCCTGCATCCCCGTACACGTCTGCGCCGGCCATGTGCACGGCGAGGGCTGCGGCCACGAGGCCGTCCCGCACGGCGACCATGTGGACTATATCGTAAACGGCCGCCTGCACCACCCGCACGGCGACCATTGCGACGACCACGGCGAAATCGAAATCCTGCCTTAAAAATACCGCCCGATAAGGAAGGGTTTTAACCCCGCCGGCCGCCTGAAAAACCGTTTTGGCGTTTTCAGGCGGCCTTTTTGCCCATTTTCCGGTTGAGGCCGCATCCTTTTGGGCGGTAGAATCGCAAACTGCGGCCGGCAAATGCCGCCCATGTTTGACCCAACCCACCACGGCCCGCCCATGACGCTGAAAAACAAACTGCCCCATCCCATCCTGCCGGACGAAACCCGGGGCGAAATCCAAGCCGGCGAAAGCTACCACCTGCTGCAGATTATGTCCGAATTCCTTGAAGCGGGGGAAGAATTGCGCGCCATACACCCGGCGGTGAGCATTTACGGCAGCGCGCGCACCCCGGCCGGCCACCCCGACTACCGGTTTGCCGAGAACCTGGCGCGCAAACTGTCGGATGCCGGATTTGCCGTCATTTCCGGCGGCGGCCCCGGCATCATGGAGGCGGCCAACAAAGGCGCATATGCGGGCAGAAGCCCGGCGGTCGGATTGAACATCGTCCTGCCTCACGAACAAAGGGCCAACCCCTATCAAGACCTATCCGTCAGATTCCGCCATTTTTTCCCGCGCAAAGTCATGTTTGTCAAACACGCCGTGGCCTATGTCGTCATGCCGGGCGGATTCGGCACACTGGACGAACTGTTTGAAAGCCTGACCCTGGTACAGACCGGCAAGACCCCGCGCCGGCCGGTAATACTGGTGGGGCGCGCCTTTTGGCAGGGCATGGCCGACTGGATAAGCGGGCAGCTGCTCGAACGCGGCTTCATTGCCCGGCGCGATACCGAACTGTTTGAAATACTCGAAGACGCGGACGAAATCGTGGCGCGGATTTTCGCCCATTACGAAAACAACGCCGACGGCTTCCACGGCGGCCCCAAAAACCACTGGGAACTCGGCCTGTGAAGCCCGCGCCCCGCCTTCCGGGGCGGCCGCCCGCCCCCCAAAGAAAACCCGACCGAACCATGGGCAAGGACCGCGCCGGACAAAAAATCCGCCTGATTATCTTCGACTGGGACGGCACTTTGGCCGACACCACCAACCCGATTATCGAAAACCTGCAACAGGCCTTTGCCCGCTGCGGCCTGCCCGTACCCGAAGCCGACCTTGTGCGGCCGCTGATTGGCTACAGCCTGCCCCGCATGCTGCAGATACTCGCCCCCGGGGCGGGCGGCTGCCAAAGGGAGGCCTTGGCCGAACACTACGCCTCCCTTTACCTGCACCCATCCAACCGGCAAGACAGACTGTTGTTTGCCGATGCCCTGCCCGTGCTGGAAACCTTGCGGCGGCAGGGCTTTTTACTGGCCGTGGCCACGGGCAAAGGGCGTTGCGGCCTGGACAAGGCGGTGAGCCAAAGCGGCACGGCGCGCTTTTGGTCGGCCACCGCCTGTGCGGGCGAACACCCGTCCAAACCCGCGCCCGACATGGTATTGGCATTGTGCGGGGAACTGGATGTAGAACCGGCGCAAAGCCTGGTGGTCGGCGACACCGTTTTCGACATGCAGATGGCGCAGGCGGCCGGCGCGCGCGCGGCAGCCGTGGCCACGGGCGCGCACAGCCGGGCGGCCTTGCAGGCCGCCCCCCAAATCGCTATCTTATCCGGCCTGGCCGAACTGCCCGGCCTGTTGCGGCGGCTGTAAGCCGTAACGCCGAATCCACCTTCCGCCCCCAAGGCGGGTTTCAACCGATTTTAAGGAATACAGATGAGCTTCAAAATCCAACGCGAAGAAGAAAACAAAGACCGCCGGCAATACGGGGCGCAGCAACAGGAAAGCTGGGAACGCGACACCATCTACAAACTGCTGGTCAGCCTGCACAAAGAACAGCGCAGCAGCCGCTTTTGGCGCAACATCTGGCGCGGCGTGAACGCCCTGCTGATAGGCGGCCTGCTGTTTACCGTCCACAGCTGCAACAGCGGCGGCGAAGACGGATTCGGCAAGGCGCAGGCCGGCGAACACACGGCGGTAATCAACCTGTATGGCGAAATCGGTTCGGAGCGGCACGACCAAGTGGCCATGTTGCGCGAAGGCATGGAAAACGCCTATAAAAACAAAAATGTAAAAGGCATCATCATACGCGCCAACAGCCCGGGCGGCTCGCCTGTGGTTTCCAACACCGCCTTTTTGGAAATCCGCCGCATGAAGGCCGAACACAAAGACATCCCCGTCTATGTGGTGGCCGAAGACATGTGCGCCTCGGGCTGCTACTACATAGCCGCCGCCGCCGACAAAATCTACGCCGACCCCTCCAGCATGGTCGGCAGCATAGGCGTGATAGGCGGCAGCTTCGACTTTACCGGCCTGATGGACAAAATCGGTGTCAAACGCCGCCTGAAAATCGCCGGCAGCAACAAAGGCATGGGCGACCCCTTCTCGCCCGAAACTCCCGAACAACAAGCCATTTGGCAGCAGATGCTGGACGACATCCACGGCGAATTCATCAAATCCGTCAAAGAAGGGCGCGGCGAACGCCTGCAAAAAGACAACCCCGAACTCTTTAGCGGCCGCGTCTACACCGGGCTGGAGGCCAAAAAAGTCGGCCTGATTGACGACTTCGGCAACATCTACAGCGTGGCGCGGGACGTGGTCAAAGCCCCCGAACTGGTCGATTACACCCCCGAAGACGAAAACCTGGCCAAGGCCATCAGCCGCCGCCTGAACGGCGAAATGGGCGAACAAGTGCGCCAAGGCCTGCAAGAACTGGCCAAACCCGGCTGGTAAGGGCGGCCGTAAACCCGGCACGAATACCGCCCCTGCCGCAAAAAACCGCCGCCCCCTGCCGGGGAGGGCGGGTTGTTGCGGGGCAAGGCGGTTAGCGTCCGGCCAGCCGGGGCGGGCCTGTGCGGTTTCGGTTTAAAAATCTATAGCTAAATTACTTTATTTTTGATACGCAGCTTGCCGATTTCCGGCCTTCCCGCGCAGGCGGGAATCCATCGTAAAACCAGAGTAACCTTGATTTGAAAAACAGTTTCTGAAATTTAAAAATGGATTCCCGCCTGCGCGGGAAGGCCGTAATCTGATGATATTCCGTATTTAAAGTTAAGTATGTTTGCTATAGCGGATGAAATTTAAATCGGGA
>JAUMUU010000162.1 GCA_030530545.1 Neisseria sp.
TGAAGGGCGGGGTTTCAACCGCTAAGGAAATTTTGATGAACGGACAGGCCTTTCATCTCAAACTCAAACAAACCCAACAACTCAGCCAGGGTATGCAGCAGTCTTTGCGCGTGTTGCAAATGTCGGGCATGGAGTTGGAACGCGAAGTGGAAGACTGGCTGCAGGACAACCCCCTTTTGGAAAGGCGCGACCCGCCCGAAACCCCGCTCGAACCCGTGCGGTTGTCGGCATCGGCGGGCGGGCGGCGCGAAATCGGCGGCGACGATGCCGAAGACGTTTGGGCGACCATAGCCGAAGAGGAGGACTTCAACCAATACCTGCACAAACAGGTTTGCGAACACCCGCTAAGCCCCGAAGAAGCCGCCCGCGTGCATGTGCTGATAGATTTTTTGGACGAACAGGGCTATCTGAAAGAAAGCCTGCGGGACATAGTGGACCACACGCCCCTGGAGTGGATGTTGGACGAAGACGATATGTTGGACGCGCTGGACCGGCTGCAAAGTTTCGACCCGCCGGGCGTGGGCGCGGCAGACCTGCAGGAATCCCTGCTGCTGCAGCTGCAGCGGCTGCCCGCCAGCCCCGCCCGCCAATGCGCCGGACAAATCGTGCGCGGCTTTTTGGACGAACTCACCCGCAGCAAACAGCAAAAAATCGACAAATTCAAAAAAGCCCTGCCCGATTATGATGCCAATATTATCGAAACCGCCCTGCAATTGATTGCCGGCCTAAACCCCTACCCCGCCTACGGCTTTGCCTCATCCGAACCGACCGCCTTCATCCAGCCCGATGTTTGGGTGCGCGAAGACGGAAACGGCGGCTGGCAGGTTGTCGGCAACGAATATGCCTGGCCGCAAATCGCCCTGAACGAGGAATTGAGCGAGGCCTTGAAGGACGGGGAGGGGCCCGACGAGGTTTGGCGCGAAAAGATACAGGAGGCGCGCCAGAAAATCGACAGCCTGCAGCTGCGTAAAAACACTGTGCTGCGCCTGGCGCAATATATTGTGGAAAAACAGGAGGATTTTTTTATTTTCGGCGAAATCGGCCTCGTGCCCATGCTGCTGAAGGATGCGGCCGCCGAGTTGGGCGTGGCCGAAAGCACCATTTCGCGTGCCGCCAACAATAAATATTTGTCTTGCCCCAGGGGGTTGTTTGCGCTACGCTATTTCTTCAGTCAGGCCGTCCATACGGAAGAGGGCGAGGAAGGTACGAGCCAAAGCGCGGTCAAGGCCGTGCTTGCCCAATTAATCGAATCCGAAGACAAAGGCAAGCCCTATTCGGACGAAGCCCTGTCGCAGTTGTTGAAACACCAAGGCATAGATATAGCCCGCCGCACCGTGGCCAAATACCGCGAAAGCCTGGGGATAGCCCCCGCACACCAGCGCAAGGGCTGATGCCGGGCGCGGCGGCCGGAAAACGATGTGCCGCCGGCGCGATATGGCCGGCCGTGCAAGTCCCGCCCCTTCGGAGGGGTTTCAACCATAAAGGAGTCATGATGAACCTGAAAATCACCGGTTTGAATTTTGAAGTCGGCGAAAACCTCAAACGGCATATCGCCGCCAAGCTGGAACGCATCAACCGCCATGCGGGCAACCTGATTTCCGTTACCCTCACCCTCTCCGTGGACAAGCTGCAGCACAAGGCCGAGGCCGATGTGCATTTGTCGGGCAAGGACCTGCATGTCGAAACCGTGGATACCCAGGATATGTATGCCGCCATAGATATTTTGATGGACAAGCTGGACCGCGCCATCATCAAACATAAGGAAAAAAGCGGCGATGTCCGCAATAATGCGCCCGCGCCCATGCCCGATGCCGAAATTTGACGGCTGACTGTGTTTAGGCAGGAATGGCGGGTTGCGGCCCGCCATTTTTCCATGCCTGTTTTTGTAATTTCTTCCATCTGCCTTTTGCCATGCTCGACCCCTATTCCCGCTTCCATGATTTAGACGACTCCGAAACCCGCCGCTTTGCCGCCCAGGCGCATGCGGAAACGTTGGCAGAGTTTGCCGCTTCGCCCGAATTTGCCGCCCTGCGGGACGATATTTTCGCCCAACTGCAGGACGACAGGCAGATTCCCTTCTGCCAGGAACACCGCGCGCGGATGTATCATTTCCATCAAAGCGAGGAATTTCCCAAAGGCGTGTACCGCGCCTGTTCGGCCGCGTCTTACCGTGCGGGGATGCCCGATTGGGAAATTTTGTTTTCGGTGGCCGATTTCGATGAGGTTTTGGGCGACGATGTGTATTTGGACGGTGTGTCGCATTATGTGGAACAGCCGCTGCAGGCTCTGCTGACGCTGAGTGCGGCGGGCGGCGATGCGGCGTATACGGTGGAGTTTGATTTGGCCGAACGCCGCATCGTGGCAGGCGGCTTTCATTTCCCCGCAGGCAAAAACCATATCGCCTGGCGCGATGCCGACAGTGTGTGGGTCTGCCCCGCGTGGGACGAAGGGCAGCTTACCTTGTCGGGTTATCCGCGCGAGGTGCGGCTGCTCAAGCGCGGCCAGGTTTTTGAGGACGCTTTGCCGGTTTTCCGCATGGGAAAAGAAGGCGTGATGGTAAACGCCTGGCGTTATTTGGACGGGCTGGGTTCGCCCGTCGATTTGATTGAAGCGGCCACGGGTTTTTTCACCAAAACCTATTACCAGGTTTTTTCAGACGGCCGCACCGCCGCACTCAAACTGCCGCCCGATTGCGAAATCGCCGGCTACATCGCCGGGCAACTGCTGGTCAAACTCACACAGCCGTGGCAGCGCGCCAACCAAAGCTACCCCGCCGGCGCGCTGGTGGCGGTGAAGCTCAACAAGGGCGTATTGGGCGAAGCCGTCCTGCTGCTCGCTCCCGGCGACGCGCAGGCGGTAGAAAGCGTGGAAACCACCAAACGCTTTATTGCCGTGTCGTTGCTCGACAACGTGCAAGGCCGTCTGAAAGCCTGGAAATGGACGGGCAAAACATGGCGGGAACAAACCCTGCCCGAACTGCCGCAGGGCGCGTTGGAGCTGACCGACCAACCGTGGGGCGGCGACCTGCTCTACATCGCCGCCGGCGACTTCACCACCCCGCTGACCCTGTACGCACTCGACTTGCAGGTAAACGAACT
>JAUMUU010000033.1 GCA_030530545.1 Neisseria sp.
TAAGGTGGAAAATTCAAAAAACAGGCAAGTGCGGATGTGAAAACGTTGGTGTGAAGAGAGGAAAGATTCGTACCTACGGGCTATAAAAAGCCGCCCCAAGGGGCGGCTTTTTGCGGGTGTTGTCAGCTTCGGATTTGCCCGCTGCCCGAAACATAAAACTTGGTGCTGGTCAGTGCCTCCAAGCCCATGGGGCCGCGCGCGTGCATCTTTTGGGTGGAAATTCCGATTTCCGCCCCCAAGCCGAACACAAAGCCGTCTGTAAAGCGCGTGGACGCATTCACATACACCACGGCGGCATCCACCTCGTCCTGAAAACGGCGGGCGCAGGCGATATCCTGTGTGATGACGGCCTCGGAATGATGGCTGGTGTGGGCGTTAATCCAGCTTATGGCCTCTTGCGCGTCATCCACCGTTTTGACCGACAGGATATAATCCAAAAATTCGGCGGCATAGTCTTCGGGTTTGGCCGGGCGGGCGTTGTCCAACAGGGGCAGGGCGCGTTCGTCCGCCCGGAATTCGACTTCGTGCACTTCCCGCATCGCGCGTTGCAGTAGGGGCAAAAAGCGGGCGGCGATGCGGCTGTGTACCACCAGGCTTTCCGCTGCGTTGCACACGCTGGGGCGTTGCGTTTTGGCATTGACCACTATGCGCGCCGCCATATCCAAATCGGCCGCTTCGTCCACATAAATATGCACGTTGCCCACCCCTGTTTCTATGACGGGCACTCTGGCCTTTTCCTTCACCGTCCGAATCAGTGCCGCCCCGCCGCGCGGAATCAGCACATCGATAAGCCCGTCGGCCTGCATCAGGGCTTCCGCCGTGTCGCGGCCGGTGTCCTCTACCAATTGGACGGCGTTTTCGTCTATTTGTTCCTGCACCAATGCCTCGCGGATAACGCGCACCAGTGCCATATTGGAATAAAGTGCGTCGCGGCCGCCGCGAAGGATGATGGCGTTGCCGGTTTTGAAGGCCAGGCTGAATGCGTCCGCCGAAACGTTGGGGCGGCTTTCAAATATCATGGCCACCACGCCCAAGGGGACGCGCTTTTGTATGATTTCCAAGCCGTCCGCATTGGTGTAGCCCCGCACCACCTGCCCTATGGGGTCGGGCAACCCTGCCACCTGGGTTATGCCTTGCGCGATGGCGCGTATGCGCTGCGCATCCAGTATCAGGCGGTCGGTCATTACGCCGGAGATGCCGTTTTCGCGGGCGTTGGCCAAATCCAGCGCGTTCTGCGCCAAAATATAGTCCGTCTGCGCCAGCAGGTGTTGGGCGACGGTGTTTAAGATGCGGTTTTTTTGCGCCGACCCCAGCCTTTGCAGGCCCGGCGCGGCCTGTCTCGCCCTTGCGCCCAAAAGGGCGATGTATTGTTGCGGGGTTTGTCCGTCTGCCTTCATGGGAAACTCCTTATTCATCAAAATTTCCTTAATGGTTGAGGCCCCGCCCTTCAGGGCGGTAGGATTCGGGTTTGTTCGGGGGGGTGTAGCCCCCTCCCAAATCAGGGCGGCACACAGGGCTGCGCCTTATGTGCGGCCCTGTGTGTTGAAACATCAATAGGTAAAGCATGAAATCCGCCCTTTGTTCAATCGTCTGCGGGGGCGAACAAGGTGCCTATGTCTTCCCCGTCCAAAACGCGCAGGATGTCGCGCGGACGGCGGCTGTTCATCAGCACCATCCTGCCGCCGTTGGCGAATACGATTTGCGCGGCCTTGATTTTGCTGGCCATGCCGCCCGTGCCCAGGCCGCTGCCCGCGCCGCCTGCCGATTGTATGGTTTCATGGTCGATTTGGTTTACCGTACGGCGCAGTTCGGCATGGGGGCAGGTTGCGGGATTTTGGTCGAACAGGCCGTCCACATCCGACAGCATCAGCAGCAGGTCGGCGCGGACTATGCCCGCCACCACCGCCGACAGGCAGTCGTTGTCGCCGAATTTGGTGATGTGGTCCATTTCTTCCACGCTGACGGCATCGTTTTCGTTCACTATGGGGATAATCCGCATGGACAACAGGCTCTCGAAGGCGTTGCGCACGTTGTTCAGGCTTTCGGGAAATTCCACCACGTCGCGCGTCAGCAGGATTTGCGAGACTTTGTTTTGGTAGTGGCCGAATACTTGGGCATACAGGTTCATCATGGCCACCTGCCCCACGCCCGATACGGCCTGCTGCAAGGCGACTTCGGCCGGGCGTTTGGGCAGGCCCAGCACGTTCAGGCCGAACCCCATCGCGCCGGACGATACCAATATGACATCCAATCCTTTGTTGTTCAGTGTGGATATGACAAAGGCCAGTTGGTCTATCCTTGCCAAATCGGCGGTTTTATCGGGCTGTATCAGCGAGCTGGTGCCGACTTTGACGACTATGCGCCGGACGGCCGAAAAATCCCTGTTCATCATTTTTCCTTAAATTGTCTCCCGGCGGGTGGGCCGCGGTCGGCAGGGTAACACAAGGAAGCCGCTTTGTGTCGTCCTGTGGATGTGAAAAGGCCGTCCAAACGCGCTATTTGCGTTTCAGACGGCCCGGATTTTGCCGCCGCCCGTTCAGCGGCCGATTTCGCGTTCTATGGCGCGGATATTGGCTTCGCGGTCGCGTACGGCCTGCTGCAGTTCTATGATGCTGCCGCCTTTTTTCTTGGCGGTTTCCAGTTGCGACTTGGTGCGGACCAGGGCGGCGCGTTCGTTGCTGATTTCCTTTTGCAGGATCTGGGCGCGGGTCAGCTGGGGTTTGGCGGGAGGGACGTATAAGGGTGCGGCCGTGCGTATGGGGGCGGGCTGGGCGGGGCGTATGCTGCCGCCTGCCGCCTGACGGGTTTGGTTGCGCAGTTTGATTTCCAGCCTGGGCGGCGCGGCGCTGTTGGTTACGCTTTCGGTTGCGCGCGGCAGTATGGTTATGTCGTCATAAGAACCGTAAATTTCCTTTTGCCAGATTTCGCTGATGGCATCGTAACCGCCGTCGGCCGTGGAGGCGGCCTGTTCGGGCGATTTGTCGCTGATGCCGTCCATTTGCGATTCTTTGCAGCTGGAATTGACTTTGATGCTGGAGTAGGCGGCTTTGCCGTCCACTTTGCAAATATAGGTGGCGGCCCGTGCGGGAAAGGCCGCCAGCGCGGCCAGGCACAACAGGCTGGTGAATCGGGGCATATTGTGTGTATGGCGGGTTGGAAACATAAAGGTCATTATATCGCCAAGCCTGTGCAAACTGCCGTCAATTCGGGTAAATCATTTTTTGCGCCGCCGCCCCGGCTCTGATGCCGGGGTCAATCCGTCAGGGGCAGGGTCAGTATGCCCAACACGCAAAACAGCAGGCAGGCTGCCCGGCGCACGGCCGCCGCCGGTATTTTTCCGACTATGCCCGCGCCCAAATAGGCAACCGGCACGTTGGCCAGCATCAGCCCCAACACGCTGCCTATGACCACGGCGGCCAGGTTTTGGTATTTGGCGGCCAGCAGGACGGTGGCAATTTGTGTTTTGTCGCCGATTTCGGCCAAAAAGAACAATACCAGTGTGGCGGCAAACGCGCCGTATTTGAGCCAGCGGGCATTTCCGTCCGCGCCGTCCCGGTCGGGTATCAGCAGCCACAGGCCGACGGCGATGAAGCTGGCGCCCACCAGCCATTGGATTGTTTCATGTGAAACATTGGCCGCCAGCCATACCCCCAGCCAGGCGGATACGGCGTGGTTGAGCAGGGTGGCGGCGAAGATGCCGGCGATGACGGCGTTTTTTTGGCTGAAGCGCGCGGCCAGGAACAGGGTGAGCAGTTGGGTTTTGTCGCCGATTTCGGCCACGAAGACGCCGAATGTAGAAGAGAGGAAGGCTTCCATGGTTGGAACTCCAAACCGTGCGGGACAAACAAGGCGCACCGGCTGCCCGCACGGAACAACCGGTGTGCCTTAAGTCTCGCCTGTCTTCGTTTGGAGAAGATGCCCGCACCATGCCGCAGCCGGGCGGCAATGATGTTGATGCGGACTCCGTAAGACGGATGGCTACTCCCTCAAGGGAAGGGGGCATTATAACCGATTGCCCGCCCGCCGCCAATGCGGGCGGGTTTGTGTTTGCCCGCCGTCAAAAAACGGGCAGGGGGAGGCTGGCACGGCGGCGGCGGCAGGCGTATAGTTGGGGGGCGTTTGCAAGTCTGTAAAACCTGCAGCAGTTGGGAGGGGGTGTTTTGCAAGCCGGCGCATAGGGCGTTTTGCCCCACGGGGCCGCCGTTGCGCCTGCTGCCGTCCGATACCCGAGGGCTGCACCCGCCGCTTCGGGCGGCGGGGTTTCTTGTGAAAGGAATGAAAGATGGACAAGGTTGGTTTCAAACCCGTTCCCGCCGCGATTGCGCTGGGCCTGGCGTTGTTGATTTGGTTCGTCATCCCCGTTCCCGACGGCGTTACGCCTCAGGCCTGGCATTTGCTGGCGATGTTTGCCGGTGTGATTGCGGCGATTATAGGCAAGGCTATGCCTATAGGCGCGCTGTCTATTATCGCGGTGATGCTGGTGGCGGTAACGCAGGTTACGGTGCCGGAATTGGGCGCGGACGGCAAGGCGGTGGCCAAGCCGGCGGAAATGGCGATTAAGGATGCTTTGAGTTCGTTTGCCGACCCGCTGATTTGGTTAATCGGTATTTCGATTATGATTTCGCGCGGGATTTTGAAAACGGGTTTGGGCGCGCGCATAGGTTATTATTTTATTTCGTTGTTTGGCAGGAAGACGCTGGGCATAGGTTATAGTTTGGCGATTTCGGAGCTGATTCTCGCGCCGGTTACGCCCAGTAATACGGCGCGCGGCGGCGGCATCATCCACCCGGTGATGAAGGCGATTGCGTCCAGTTATGATTCGGACCCGGAAAAGGGGACGCAGGGGCGCATAGGCCGTTATCTGGCTTTGGTCAATTATCACAGTAATCCTATTACTTCGGCCATGTTTATTACGGCTACCGCGCCCAACCCGCTGGTGGTGGATATTATCGCCAAGGCAACGGGCAGCAAGATTCATTTGAGTTGGGGCACTTGGGCTTTGGCCATGCTGCTGCCGGGTTTGGTGGCGATGTTTTTGATGCCTTTGGTGCTGTATTTTGTTTATCCGCCCGAAATCAAGGAAACGCCCAATGCGGCTCAGTTTGCCAAGGAGCGTTTGAAGGAGCAGGGGGCTATGAACCGGGGCGAGAAGATTATGTTGGGGATTTTCGCCCTGCTGTTGGTGCTGTGGGCGGGGATTCCGGCCATGTTGTTCGGCAAGGCCTTCACCGTCAGTGCCACGACGACGGCCTTTATCGGCCTGTCGCTGCTGTTGTTGTCGGGTGTCCTGACTTGGGATGATGTGCTGAAGGAAAAAGGGGCCTGGGATACTGTGGTGTGGTTTTCCGCGCTGGTGATGATGGCTTCTTTTTTGAACAAGCTGGGTCTGGTTACTTGGTTTTCGGATTTGTTGGGCAGCGGGATTAGGAATACCGGCATGGGCTGGGTGGGCGCGTCCGCGCTGTTGCTGCTGATTTATATGTACGCGCATTATATGTTTGCCAGTACCACCGCCCATATTACCGCCATGTTGGGCGCGTTTTATGCCGCAGGGCTGTTTTTGGGCGCGCCGCCCATGGCCTTCGGCCTGATGATGGCCGCCGCCTCCAGTCTGATGATGACGCTCACTCATTATGCCACCGGTACTTCGCCCGTGATTTTCGGCTCGGGTTATACGACGTTGGGCGAATGGTGGAAGGCGGGCTTTGTGATGAGTGTGGTGAACCTGCTGGTGTTTGTCATTGTCGGCGGGGTGTGGTGGAAGGCTTTGGGGTATTGGTAAAGGCCGTCTGAAATGCCGTAAATCAGTCTGAAACAAAGAAAAAAGCCGTCTGAAAACCGATTTTCGCGTTTCAGGCGGCTTTCGTTGTTTTACCCGCTTATCAAAGGTTCAGCCCGGCCAGTTTCTGCTCCACCCACAGCCTTGCCGCCTCCGTTTCCGAGGGCATGGGCGTATTTGCGCCGAAATACGACACGGCGGGCAGCTTGGACAAAAAGCCGTCTATATCCTGCAAAGTGAGGAAGCGGCCGTGCATATCGAAGCCCACATTCAGGGCGCGCCCCCTGATATCGGCCATACGGTCGTGCAAATGGCCGTAGAGATGATACGCCCCCCTATTGCAGCCGTCCCATTCCATAATCGGATAATGGAACAAAATCAAGGCCGGGGCGGATTTTTCCGTCTGCAGGCGGCGGTAATTCCGTGCGGAGGACAACAGCGGGTGGCCGTCATGTTTGACCGTATTCAAAAAACGCTCACTGTTTTGCTGGATAACCCTGTCGTGGTTGCCGTAAATCAAATGATGCCGTCCGTTTAAACGCGCGAGTACGGCGGCGATTTGTTCCGGGTCGTGGGCGAAAGAAACATCGCCCAAATTATAAACCGTGTCCTCCGCCGATACCGTACTGTTCCAAGTATGGATTAAAAACTCGTCCATCTCGGCCACATTACCGAAAGGGCGGAACTGCGGGCAGAATTTGGCGATATTCTTATGGGAAAAATGCAGGTCGGATGTAAAAAAAATCTTGCTCATAAATACTTTCGCAAACAGGGGAGTAAGGGCGGGGATGATGTCCGAACTGTGGAAAAAACACAAGTTATCCACAGTTTTCACCCCCTTTCGGGGCATTTTATCCACAATCCGCCGTTTTCCCATCAAGATAAAGATTGAGGTAGAGTATAGGGAAATACCCGGAAAACCGCCATACGCCCCTTGCCGCCCGCGACCGGCCTGAGGGGCGTGCGGCAAAAGTATTCCAAATTTACAATAAGTTATAGACAACCTTATCCCAAACCCGCGCCAACAGTAGGTAGGAATGGCAAAATATGGTACAAAAAACCATATAGAGGTTTGAATTTCAGCGGACGGGCAAGTCCGATAAGGCGGAAAACCACAGTTTCACCTGCGTGTTTTCGCAATATCGGCCGCCCCCAACACGGAGGCAATGATGAGTATCAGAGTAGCGATTAACGGATTCGGCCGCATAGGCCGTCTGGCCCTGCGCCAAATGAGCAAAGATAAAGACATAGAAGTGGTGGCGGTAAACGACCTCACACCGGCGGAAATGCTGTTGCACTTGTTCAAATACGACAGCACGCAGGGGCGTTTCGCCGGCACGGCCGAAGCGGCGGAAGGCGGCATCCTGGTAAACGGCAGGCACATCAAAGTTTTGTCCGAACCCGACCCCCAAGCCCTGCCCTGGGGCGAATTGAAGGTGGATGCGGTATTGGAATGCACGGGCTTTTTCACCAAAAAAGACAAAGCCCAAGCACATATCCGTGCCGGCGCGCGCAAAGTGCTGGTATCCGCACCGGCCGGCGACGACGTGAAAACCGTGGTTTACGGAGTAAACGAACAAATTTTGGACGGCGGCGAAACCGTGGTGTCGGCGGCTTCCTGCACCACCAACTGCCTTGCGCCCATGGCCGCCGTGCTGCAGCGCGAATTCGGCGTGGTACAGGGGCTGATGACCACCGTCCACGCCTATACCGGCGACCAGAACACCCTGGATGCGCCGCACCGCAAGGGCGATTTGCGCCGCGCGAGGGCGGCGGGCATCAACATAGTCCCCAACAGCACCGGCGCGGCCAAAGCCATAGGCCTGGTGATTCCGTCCCTGAACGGCAAACTGGCCGGTTCGGCCCAGCGCGTGCCGGTGGCCACCGGTTCGCTGACCGAATTGGTTTGCGTGTTGGAAAAAACCGTGGACGAGGCCGCCGTCAATGCCGCCATGAAGGCCGCCTCCGGCGAATCTTTCGCCTATACCGAAGACCCCATCGTTTCTTCGGACGTAATCGGATTGGAGGCGGGCGCGCTGTTTGATGCCACCCAAACCCGCATCTTGACGGTGGACGGCAGGCAGCTGGTCAAAACCGTGTCCTGGTACGACAACGAAATGTCTTATACCTGCCAACTGCTGCGCGTGTTGCGCCATTGGACCGCCCTTGCCGCCTTGTGAGGAATTTTTGATGGACGAAGCAAACAAACCCAATGTGGACCATGCGGAAATCGAAAAATTCAGCCGCCTGGCCGACAAATGGTGGGATACCGGGGGCGAATTCAAGCCGCTGCACGACATCAACCCCCTGCGTTTGGGCTATATAGAAAGCATGAGCGGCGGCCTGGCCGGCAAAAAAGTGCTGGACGTGGGGTGCGGCGGCGGCATTTTGGCCGAAAGCATGGCCGCAAGCGGCGCGGCGGAGGTTTTGGGCATAGATTTGGCCGAAAAATCACTGCAGGCGGCGCGGCTGCACGCCGAGGCGGGGTATAGGGACAATGTTGCCTACCGCTGCGTCAGCGTGGAGGATTTGGCGGCGGAAACCCCGCAGTCTTATGACGTGGTTACCTGTATGGAGATGATGGAACACGTCCCCGACCCGGCAGCCGTCATCCGCGCCTGCGCCAAGCTGGCCAAGCCCGGGGGCAGGGTGTTTTTCTCCACCATCAACCGCAACCCCAAATCCTACCTTCATGCGATTTTGGGGGCGGAATATATTTTGAACCTCGTACCCAAGGGAACGCACGATTGGCGCAAATTCATCACGCCCTCGGAATTGGCGCGCATGTGCCGCCAGGCGGGTTTGGATGTGTTGGAAACCAAGGGCATGGGCTACAATCCCTTGCTGCGGCGTTATTATTTGGGGGAAAAGGTGGATGTGAACTATATGGCGGCCTGTGCGGCGGCCTGAGCCGTTTTTGTCCGGCCGCAGTTGTTGCTGCGGTGTGGGAAATCGGTAAAAACGGCCTGCAAACAGGATTTGCAGGCCGTTTCCCCGTCCGAACCCTTGGGGCGGGCGGATTATTCGATAAGGTCGGCATTTTGCCCCATAAAACGCCGTCTTCTGCGTTAAGCATATCCGCAAGGTGCTGCGTTTTTTGCCTGTAATCCGGCACTTCCCATGCCGGAAAGCGGCTTATTCCGACATCCGCCCGCCCTAGGTTTCGGGGCAAAGGTCGGCGTAATTCATTTCCTGAATTTTGAACATGGGCTTTTCCAGCAGGCGGTTTACCTGGTGCAGGGCGTTGATTTCGGCCTGTGTGTATTCGTGGCCGTAGTCGGCCGCGCCAAAATTGATTTCATCGCCTTTTGTTTCAAATACGTCTGCGTGCTGCGCCAACAGTTTTTTCAGGGCCGGGTTGTCGCGGTCGGCCTCGCTGTAGAAACCGTATAGGAAATGGTCTATATAAATGTTGGAGGCCAGCTCTTTGTTGAATCTGCCGGCTTCAAAGAACACGCTTTCGTCATCGGCCTTGAATACCGGCACGTCATCGGCAAATTGCTCGCCGGCCCGGTAGGTCCACCAATATTCCGTTTCGCCGGAAGAATCGTAAATCCTCTGGGCGATTGTGTAGAAGGGCCGGTTGAATTGCGCGCCGGTCCATTTTTCCAGCGAATAGCGGTTGGCATCCATACGCAGCAGCAGGGTCAGCAATTGTTCGTCCGACAATCCGTCAAACCAGCTTATATAGTCGTTTTTTTCCAGCCAAATCATGAAGTCGTTGAATTCGTCAAACTGTTTCCCGTGCTCCTTGGCCAGCCAGTCGATAAAGTCCTCGGCCACGTCTTCGTAATCGAAGTCTGCGAAATTATGTTCTTTGATGATGGTTTGGCGTTCGTAACGCGCCCATGCGGCACGCGCTTCGGCCGCATCATCGAAGGCGTCGCATACTTCGCCCGCATCGCGGTAGATGGATATGCCCGTATCGTCGTTGTGTCCGGAAGAGTATTTCAGCAGGACGTATTTCACGTTCATCAAAATTTCCTTAATGGTTGAGACCCCGCCCTTCAGGGCGGTAGAATTTGGGTTTGTTTGGGAGGGGTGTAACCCCTTCCAAATCAGGGCGGCACACAGGGCTGCGCCTTATGTGCGGCTCTGTGTGTTGAAACAAACATCATTAGGAGTATCCTTTGCAAAAAAGCAGGTAAAAGGGGGCATCATACTGCAAAAACGCCGTTTGAAAAAATCGGGCGGATGCGGGCGGGGTTGCGGCCCTATGGTTTTTCCGCGTTGGAATGCCGTCCGGTATCACGGTGTGCCGGGCCGGCGGATACGGGCATTCCCGGCCTTTGCCCCATCAGGTAGCGGATGCCGGTTACGGCGGCCGCCCCCGTCAGCCAGCCGGCCAATACGTCGCTGGGGTAATGCACGCCCAAAACCATGCGCGAAACGCCCATGCAAAAGGCAAAGGCCAGTGCCAAGGCCGTTACCGCAAGGCGTTTGGGCGTGCCCCAATACAGGAAGATGAAGGTGGCGGCCAGCGCGGCGGCAAAGGTGCTGTGGCCGCTGGGGAAGGACGAATCGCCCACGGCGGCCAGATGCGGCCAGAAATCGGGGCGCGGCCTTTGGATGAAGGATTTGGCCGCAGCCATCACCGCCGCCGACAGCAGTGTGCCGGACAAGAGGAAGAAGGCGCGCGAAGGATGGTGGCGGTAACGCTGCCAGGCGGCCAGCACCAGGGCGGTGCAGACGGCAAAAGGCGGGCTGCCCAGCCGATGCAGCAGATGCGAAACGGCCAAAATAAAAGGGCCGCTGTGCCCGTGCAGCCAAAGCATCAGCGGCTTTTCCAAGGCCAGGCCCTGCCCGGGCGGCAGGCGGGCGGCCCAGGCGGACAACGCGGCCAGGGGCAGGACTATGCCGACTAAGAGTAAAAGCAGTTGGTGCGGCCGGGGCAGCCAGAGTGGCAAGGGTGTCTTTTTCATGATGGGCGCGGTTTAATTCAGGCGGCTTTGCCCGGCCATCATGCGCTCCCATTCCAGCCTGTAGGCCATCAGGCCGTCATAGTCTTCGATTTGGCCGGTCAGGTTCATTTGCGCGGCGGCATCCAGCAGGTCGGCCAGCACTTCCACCGGTTCGATTTCCAGCCCGCACAGTTCGGCATCGAAATCCACCCCCAGCAAAAATTCGTTCTGGTCCATAAAAACCAGCCATTCGTGCAGGAAATAGTTGAGCGGGATGTCGTCCAGGCGGTAATCTTCCCATTCTTCCGTCATGCAGGCTTCGGCGGCGCGGCGGTCGTGCCAGGCGCAGATGACGGGCACGGGTTCGCCGTCGTCGCCGTCATATTCGGCAGAGGGGCATTCGGCGGGGAAGTCTTCGTCCGAATAGAGGGCGTAGACGGTTTGGCTTTCGAGTATGCGGCGGATGAAGAGGTTGTATTCTTCGTCTTCGGGATGGGGGAACATGGCGGGTTTTCCTGCAAGGTGGTGTCGGGGGATGCGGGCGGCTTATCCTTCCGCGCCGCTTGGGTTTTGGGGCGGCCGGGCGGTTTCCATCGCCGCCCTCAGTTCCTGATACAGGGCGCGGAAGTTTTTTGGCGGTTTGCCCTGTTCTTTTTCTTTGCGCGCGTTGCGGATCAGGGTGCGGATGGCGGAAATGTCGGCCTGCGGGTGGGCGGCGGCAAATTCGGTCAGTGCGGCATCGTCGGCAAGCAGCCTTTCGCGCATTTGTTCCACGCGCTGCAAAAAGGCGTTGTGGGCGTGGTTTTCGCCTTTGAGTTTGGCCAGGAAGTCGCGTATGGGCGCGGGGTCGGTTTCGCGCATCAGGCGGCCTATGTATTGGTTTTGCCGTTTCAATGCGCCGTTGGATGTGATTTTTTTATAGTCGCGCACGGCCTGCATCAGGTCTTCGGGCAGGCCGATTTTTTTCAGTGTTTCGTCCGACAGGCGGGTCAGTTCCATGCCCAAATCCTGCAATTCGTCCATACGCTTTTTCATTTGGGTTTTGCTGACCCATTCTTCATTATTGCTATTCATTTAGTATCGTCCGTTTTTCCTGTCGGGCGGCATTTTAACAGCAGGGGGTATTTTCGGCTAAAAAATGATGGCCGAAACAGGTACAATGCCGCCGACTTCAATTCAGGAAACCGCCATGTTCAACCACTCTCCGCAGGAATTGTCCGATTTGTGCGCCTTCGCGCTGCAAGCCGCGAAACAGAAGGGCGCGACCGCCGCCGAAGCCGATTTGAGCGAATCTGTAGGCCAAAGTGTGCAGGTGCGCCTGCAGGAAATCGAACAAATAGAACACCAGCAGGACAAATCGCTGGACATCACTGTTTATCTCGGACTGAGCAAAGGCCGCGCCAGCACCGCCGATTTGTCTTCGCGCGCCATTGAAGAAACGGTGCAGGCCGCGCTGGACATCGCCCGTTATACCGCCGCCGACGATTGCGCCGGTTTGGCCGATGCGGAATTGATGGCCGGGGAGTTTGGCGATTTGGACAAATACCACGAATGGGACCTGCCCTCGGCCGAGGCGGCGGAACTCGCCCGCCGCTGCGAGGAGGCCGCCATGCAGGCCGACGGCCGCATTAAAAATTCCGAGGGCGCGGGCATACAGACATCGCATTATCAGTTTGTCTACGGCAACAGCCACGGCTTTTTGCAACACCAGCAGGGTACGCGCCACAGTGTGTCCTGCGCGGTGGTGGCCGAAGACGGCAAGGGCAATATGCAGCGCGATTATTGGTATGATTTGGCGCGTTCGGCGGACGAATTGGACAGTATGGAGGCGGTAGGGCGAACCGCCGCCGAACGCACGGTGCGCCGCTTGAACGCCCGCAGCCTGCCCACCGGCAATTATCCCGTGCTGTTTGACGCTACGGTGTCCGCCGGCCTTGTCGGCCATGTGGTCGGCGGCCTGTCCGGCGGCTCGCTCTACCGGCAAAGCAGCTTCCTGCTCGACAGTTTGGGCAGGCAGATTTTGCCGGAATTCCTAAGCCTGCGCGAAGAGCCGCATATCCCCCGCGCCTGGTCCAGCACTTATTTCGACAGCGAAGGTGTGGCCACCCGCCCGCGCTTTGTGATTGAGAACGGTGTTGTGCGGGGTTATTTTTTGTCGTCTTACAGTGCGCGCAAACTGGGTATGCAGACCACGGCCAATGCAGGCGGGGCGCACAATCTGATTTTGAACGCCACCTGCGGCAGCCAGGCCGAACTGCTGCGCCAAATGGGGACGGGGCTGCTGGTTACGGAATTGATGGGGCAGGGGGTGAATATGCTCACCGGCGATTATTCGCGCGGGGCGGCCGGGTTTTGGGTGGAGAACGGTGTGATTCAATATCCGGTGGAGGAAATCACCGTGGCCGGACGGCTGCAGGATATGTTGTCGGATATTGCCGGTGTGGCCGATGACGCGCTGCGCCGTTCTTCGCACAAGGTCGGTTCGATTTTAATCGGCAGTATGACTGTGGCGGGGCATTGATTTTTTCAAGCAGGGCGGGCTGTGCCCGACCGCGAAAGGTTGTCCGGCCGGGCGGGTGTTGCCGTTTTGCCCGATTTGAACTTTGTTTGTTATAAAAAACAAAAAATAACAAAAAACTACTGTTTTCCTTGCCGAAAGGTATCTTATTTCGTCTGAGCGGTATATAATTAACGAAAAATAACCCAACCGCACTTAAGCTGTTGCGGTAATCAAGGAAAACGTCTGATGCAAACCACCGCCCGCGCCGCATTTTTGTGGCTGCTTTTGGCGGCCGCGCCTTATGCCGCCGCCGACCGTCCCGACCCCGCCATCGCCGATACCGTGTCCCCGCCTTATGTGCCGCCCAAGGCCGAGGTTCTGCCCCCCGAGGAGTTGTTGAAACTCATCAATAATGCCCGCGCCCATGCCCAAACCTGCGGCAAGGACAAGATGCCCGCCGCCGCGCCGCTCAAGTGGAGCGAGGCTTTGGCGCGTTCGGCGCAAAAACACGCCGAGGATATGGCCGAACACAATTATTTCAGCCACAACAACCTCAAGGGCCGCCAACCCTATCAGCGCAATAAGGACGACGGTTATACGGGTTTGGGCGGCTACGAAAATATAGGCAGGGGCTATCTTTCGGCCCAGGATGCGGTGGCGGGCTGGCTGGGCAGCCCCGGCCACTGCAAAAATCTGATGAACGCCGAAATCAGCGAGGTGGGTATGGCGCACGCTTTCACCGCCGACCCGCGCTACGGTAATTATTGGGTGCAAAATTTCGGTATCGATGCCGAAAAATTCAAACAGGTCAAAGGGTTTGCTTTGGATTTGTCTTCCATCAAATAAAGGCGCGCCGGTTTGCAAATGCCGCAAGGCCGTCTGAAAACGCGGTAAGGTTTTCAGACGGCCTTTTTTGGGAAAAATCCCTCAATGCCGGGATATCAAAGCAGGAACACCGTGGCCAGCCCCAAAAAAATCAAGAATCCGCCGGAATCGGTAACGGCGGTAATCAGCACCGAACTGCCCAACGCGGGGTCGCGGCCGGTTTTCTCCATCAGGATGGGAATCAGCACGCCGACCGTGGCGGCCAGCAGCAGGTTGAGCGTCATGGCGGCCACCATCACCAGCCCTATACTGACGCTGTGGTACATCACCACGGTAATCACCCCCATCACCCCGCCCCAAATCAGGCCGTTGAGCAGCGCCACGCCCAGTTCCTTGCGCAACAGGCGGCCGACCTGCAAATCGGCCAGCTGCCCCATGGCGATGGCGCGCACAATCATGGTAATCGTCTGATTGCCCGAATTGCCGCCTATGCCGGCCACTATGGGCATGAGCGAGGCGAGCGCGACAATTTGGGCTATGGAATGCTCGAACACGCCTATGACGCGGCTGGCCACCAGCGCGGTACACAAATTCACCGCCAGCCACACCCAGCGGTTTTTTACCGAATCCCACACCGGCGCAAACAAATCTTCCTCGTCCTGCAAACCGGCCATATTCAGCATATCGGCCTCGGATTCCTCGCGGATAACGTCCACCATTTCGTCTACCGTGATACGGCCTATGAGCCTGTTGTTTTCATCTATGACAGGGGCGGTAACCAAGTCGTAACGCTCGAAGGCCTGTGCCGCCTCTTCCACATCGTCCGTGGGTCTGAAGCGCACCACGTCTTTGGCCATAACGTTTTCCACCGACTCCTCGGGGTCGGATACCAAGAGTTTGCGTATCGGCAGTACGCCGATTAACACATCGTCCTCGTCCACCACGAAGATTTTGTCGGTATGGTCGGGCAGGCGTTCGAAGCGGCGCAAATAACGCAACACCACCTCGCAGGCAACGTCGGCGCGCACGCTGACCAACTCGAAATCCATCACCGCGCCCACCTGGTCGTCGCGGTAGGACATGGCCGCCATCACCTGTTCGCGCTCTTCCTCATCGCGCGTCTGCAGTGCCTCGTGAACAACCTGGTGGGGCAGGCCGTCGGCCAGCTCGGCCAAATCGTCCGCATCCAAATCGCCGACCGCCGCCAGCAATTCGTCCTTGTCCATGCTCTCTATCAGGGTTTCGCGCACGGCCTCGGACACTTCCAGCAAAACCTCGCCGTCGTCGCCCGGCTCGGCCAGCTTCCACACGACCACGCGCTCTTTGGGCGGCAGCGATTCCAAAAGGGCGGCCATGTCGGCCGGATGCAGTTCGTGCAGGATGCCGGTCAGCTCGTCAAAGGCCTGTTGCAGCGACTCGTCTTCCAAGGGGCGGCCCTCGGCGATGCGCGCATAAACAGGCAGCAGGATTTCCGCCAGTTCGTGCACGCGGGCAAAATCCTGCTCCAGGCGTTCGCTGTCGGCGTTTTCCACAGAAGGGGTGGGGTTTTCTATGCTCATAAATGCTCCACCCGCCGGAAGGCGGGCGGCATTCGGGCGGGATTAGGGTTGGAGGAAGATGGGTGATGGTTTGGGAACGTCGTCCATAACGGCAACCCGCAAAAGGCGGGAACGGTTGCAAACGGGCGGTATTCTAACATAACGCGGGTTGGGGATAAAAATAGATTCAGCCATTTGATTAATTTGGATTTTCAATCTCATAAAACCCTGTTGCCGGGCGGTTTCCGCCGCAGGAGGGATTTCATCATAGTTCCTTAACGGTTGAAACCCCGCCCTTCAGGGCGGTAGGATTCGGGCTTGTTTGGGAGGGGTGTAACCCCTTCCAAATCAGGGCGGCACAC
>JAUMUU010000034.1 GCA_030530545.1 Neisseria sp.
CCATCATTTTGGAGACGGGGATGCCGGTCATGCGCGAAACGATTTCCGCCACTTCGTCCGCGCCCACTTCGGTGCGGAACAGTTTGTTGGCTTTCTTGGCTTCGGGATTGCTTTCCGCCGCCTGCAACTGCGCGCCCAGTTTCGGCAATTCGCCGTATTCGAGTTCGGAGGCGCGGGCAAAGTCGCCTTGACGTTTGGCCTGTTCGATTTTGACTTTGATGTCGTCCATCTGTTTTTTGATGTCGGCACTGCTGGAAGAGGCGGCTTTTTCGGCTTTCCAGATTTCGTCCAAATCGGCGTATTCTTTTTGCAGGCCGTCGATTTCTTCGTCTATCAGTTCCAAACGTTTTTTGCTGGCGTCGTCGCTTTCTTTGGCAACGTGCATTTTTTCCATTTTGAGCTGGATGATGCGGCGGTCGAGTTTGTCCATCTGCTCGGGTTTGCTGTCCAGCTCCATTTTGATGCGGCTGGCGGCTTCGTCAATCAAATCAATCGCTTTGTCGGGCAGGAAGCGGTCGGTAATGTAGCGGTCGCTCAATTCCGCGGCGGCAACGATGGCGGGGTCGGTGATGTCGATGCCGTGGTGGATTTCGTAACGTTCCTGCAAACCGCGCAGGATGGCGATGGTGTCTTCCACGCTGGGTTCGCCGACCAATACTTTTTGGAAGCGGCGTTCGAGTGCCGCGTCTTTTTCGATGTATTGGCGGTATTCGTCCAAAGTGGTCGCGCCTATGCAGTGCAATTCGCCGCGCGACAGGGCGGGTTTCAACATATTGCCTGCGTCCATTGCGCCGTCGGTTTTGCCCGCGCCGACCAAAGTGTGGATTTCGTCGATGAAAATCAGGGTGTTGCCGTCGTCTTTCGCCAATTCGTTCAACACGGCTTTCAGGCGTTCTTCAAATTCGCCCCGGTATTTCGCCCCGGCAATCAGTGCCGCCAAATCCAGCACCAGCAGGCGTTTGTTGCGCAATGATTCGGGCACTTCGCCGTTCACGATGCGTTGCGCCAAGCCTTCCACAATCGCGGTTTTGCCCACGCCCGGTTCGCCGATGAGCACGGGGTTGTTTTTAGTACGGCGTTGCAGCACCTGAATCGCGCGGCGGATTTCGTCGTCGCGGCCGATAACGGGGTCAAGTTTGCCGTCGCGGGCGCGCTGGGTCAGGTCGAGCGTGTATTTTTTCAGAGCATCGCGTTGGTCTTCGGCATTGGCATCGTTCACGTTTTGTCCTCCTCGTACCGCGTCAATCGCGGCATTGATGTTTTGTTCGGTCGCGCCGGCTTCTTTCAGGATTTTGCCGGTCGCATCGTTCTGTTGCACCAGTGCCAGCAGGAAAAGTTCGCTGGCGATATAGGCATCGCCGCGTTTGGTTGCGGCTTTGTCCATCAGGTTCAATACCGCCTGCAATTCGCGGCTGGGCATGATGTCGCCGCCCTGGCCGGACACTTTGGGCAGGCTGTTCAAATGCTGCTGCAAACGCTGTTTTACCTGCGGCACGTTCACGCCCGCGTGTGCCAAAAGTGCGGCAGTGCCGCTGTTTTGGTCGTCAAGCAGGGCTTTCAATATGAAGCCCGCTTCCAGATAGCTGCTGTCGGCAGCCAAGGCCAAACTCTGCCCCTCGGCCAGGGCCTGCTGGAATTTGGCGGTTAGTTTGTCGTATCTCATGATGACTCCTTTACGGTATTTGCCTTATCTCTGTTTGGCTATATGCGTTTGCCTTTTGATAAGTCAAGCGGTCTGTTTGTTAAGGTTTGTAATTGTAGACAATTTGCAATACGATAAGGGCGGCATTTTCTGCACCGGCAACAGGCTTGTTCCAAACCGCCCGCCATCCCTGGCCGATTCAAATAATATGTTATACTGTTTTTTTTAAACCGCCCTTGGTAAATCGGCCGTGGAAGACGATATCCCCTTGTATATAGATGCGGAAAATATTCTGTTTTTGCACTTGGAAGATTATGTCAGCCCCTGTATGCTGCCTTCCAAGGCGGATATTTGGTATCCGCTGTACCGGCTGTTCAAAGACGGCCGCCCCGCAGACGAGGGCGTGTTCGACAACCGGCCCTTTATAGATGAGGGCCGCCGCATTTTGATTTTGCAGCAATACCGCAGCAATATCCTGCAGCCCGCCCTGTTCCGCTACCCCGAAGACGCACACGCCTTTTTGCGCCTGTTTGATTTCGCCAATAAGGAGAGCGGCTGTTTTTCCGCCATATCGGGCGGGAGCTTCCGGGTGTTGGGTTTGGATGACGAGAAAATCGTTTATGCCAAGCAATACGCCGGACGCACCGAAGAATACGAATGCCTGCGCCGCGATATAACCATGTTGCCGCTGAAGATGGAATAATTGGGTACAAAAGGCTTTCAGACGGCCTAAAACCGCAAAAACCCGCTTCCGCGCCGGGGCGGGATTTCAACCACCAAGGAACAAACAATGAACCCCGACATCCGCCCGCACATCATTGCGCGCCTGAAACAACTGGTGGACGCACTGGCCGCCCGCGACCCGGCCGCCTTCCTCCGCCTGCTGGACGGCTTGGAAAACGCCTGGACGGAAGACTATTTTTACCGGCAATTCGACTTCATCCTATCAGAATGCGGCGATACCGACACTTATGACGACAGCCCTTCGCAGCCGGACATCAGCGCCTTCGATGACGGCGGCGGCTATCTGGTCGAATACACATTGAGCCACGGCGGCAGGGCCGGCGACTGGACCTTGAGCCTGACCGTCAAAACCGATGGCAAAACACCGCCGCGCTTCTTCCTGAACGACCTGCACATCATGTAACGCCCCAAGGCAGAGAGGGAAAAATGACCGAAAAACAAATCAAAAGATACCTGACTCTCACCGTCGTCATGCTGGCCTTGGGCGGCAGCTTCCTATACAGCCCATCCTGGCTGCAGCTGTGTTACGGCCTGGCCCTGTTCCTGTTCGGCATGCAGTGCATAGAAGAAGGGCTGCGTTCGGCGGCCGGGGGCAAACTCGAACGCTGGATGAGCCAATCCACTGCCACCCCGTCCAAAGGCCTGTTTTTCGGCATGGCCGCCACCTTCATCCTGCAATCCAGCACACTGGTTTCCCTGCTCACCATAGCCTTCCTGAGCACCGGCATGATAACCCTGGCGGGCGGCATAGCCATCATACTGGGCACCAACCTGGGCGCGACCAGCGGCATCTGGCTGTTGGCGCTGGCCGGGCAGAGCATCAGCCTGAGTGCCGCCGCCATGCCCATGCTGGTATTCGGCACCCTGATGCACTTTACGGGCGAGCGCAGCAAAATCTTCGGCCGCGTCCTCATCGGCATCGCCCTCATCCTAATCGGCATAGACGCGATACGCGACGGCTTCCAGGCCTTCGGCGCGGGCATAGACTTCAGCCGCACCCAAATCGGCGGCATGGCCGAAACACTGGCCTTTTTCGCCGTAGGCTTCATACTGACCCTGGTCCTGCAGTCCTCCCACGCCACCCTGCTGCTGACGCTGGCGGCCTTGGGCGGCGGCCAGATTAACCTGATGCAGGGCTTTGCCATCGCCGTCGGCTCCAACGTAGGCAGCAGCGCGACCACCGCGCTGGTCGGCATGGTCGGCAGCGACCGCAACGGCAAACGGCTGGCCCTGGCGCATGCCATATTCAACATCGTTACCGCCCTAACCTCCCTGATACTGTGGCTGCCCCTCACCCAGGCCGTTACCCGCATAGCCGAACGCCTGGGCATGGGCCCCCTGCTGCAGCTGGCACTGTTCCATACCATGTTCAACCTGTTGGGCGTACTGATGTTTTGGAAGGCGCAAAACTTCCTTGCCGAACTGCTGCAGCGGCAGCTTCCCGACAAAACGCCGGAAAAACACCCTCAAACCGAAGCGGGGCAGGCCGACCAGCCGCGCTACTTGCAGGCCAACGTCCTATTGTCCGGCGATACCGCCCTGGCGGCGGTTGAAAAAGAAATCGGCCACCTGGACGAAATCAGCATGGAAGTCATGTGCAGCGCACTGTTCATACCCGTATCCTGCCTGTATGAAGAATCGGACGACGAGGGCAAAAACCTGCCCGCGCCGCAGCCGCCGCTGGAACTGGACGTGCCGCAACTCTACGAAAAACGCGTAAAACCCCTGTACAGCGCCATTTTAGACTTCACCAGCGGTTTGGAAACCGCCAACGAGGCACAACAGCAGAGGCTGGCCCGCTGCTACAACTCCGCCTGGCTGATGGTAGAAATCGTAAACGAAAGCAAGCACCTGCAAAAAAACATGCAGCAATACCTGCTATATGGCGACTCCCCCGTTACCCGCGATTACCAACGCCTGCGCCGCCATGTGTTCAAAACCCTGCGCCTGTTCCGCCGCATCGCCGCCCTGCCCGAAGGGGAAGAAAGGCAGGAATGGCTGGAAAAACTGGCCGCCCACAGCGAAACACTGGGTACTTTCCGCGGCCGCATCATGGTCAAACTGCGCAACAACGAAATCAACGGCTGGCAGACTTCCTCCCTGCTCAACGACATCAACTACGCCCGCCGCATCGGTCGCGGAGCGGCGGCGATTTTGGGGTAGAAACACGACTGACGGCAAAAACCCCGCCATCGGGGCGGGGTTTTTAACGTTATCGGGAAAATCGGGAAGGCTGCCTTAATCAATGATGGATGGCCTGTTCCACCGCCAGCCTTTCCTGCCTTTCCGCCTCCGCCATTTCCCTTTCGCGGCGCGTAACCTGCCGCATCATATACCAGTTCAGCAATATCACCAAAGTGCCGACTATGGCGATGACGAAGGTGGCCAACACATTCATCTGCGGGTCCAAGCCCAGCTTGATTTTGGCAAAAATCACCTGCGGCAGCGTGGTCGAACCGGGGCCCGATAAGAAAGTGGTAATGACCAAATCATCCAGCGAAAGGGTGATGCCCAGCAAAAAGCCCGAAACAATGGCCGGCGCAATCAGCGGCAGGGTGATGACCAAAAAGATTTTCAGCGGCCTCGCCCCCAAATCCATGGCCGCCTCCTCCAGCGACTGGTCCAATTCCGACAGGCGGGCGCGGATAACCACCGTTACATAGGCCATGCACAAAGTCGCGTGCCCCAGGAAAATCGTGAAAAAACCCGGCTGCAGCCACTCGCCGTCATCCCCCAAAATCCCCTTCATCATGGACAAAACCTGACTGATCAGCAACATGGTGGACAGGCCGGTAACGACATCGGGCATCATCATGGGCGCGGACACCATGCCGGTAAACAGGGTGCTGCCGCGAAACCGCCTGATGCGCGCCAGCGCGTAACCGGCCAGCGTGCCCAAAACCACAGCCGCCAGGGAAGAAGCGGCCGCAATCCTGAGCGACAGCCAGGCCGCCTCCAAAATCTGGTCGTTGTTCATCAGTTTGGCATACCACTTGGTCGAGAATCCCCCCCACACCGTTACCAGCTTGGAATCATTAAATGAATAAACCACAAGGATAATCAAGGGAATATACAGAAAAAGCAAACCCAGCAGCAGTGAGGACCTTAAAAACCAGGACAGATTTTTCGGTTTAGCCATTTTTGCCTCCTTCTTCCAATTGGCGGCTTTCGTAACGTTGGTAAAGCGTGATGGGCACAACCAGCAGCAACACCATGACCACGGCCAGCGCGGAGGCCAGCGGCCAGTTGCCCTGTTCGAAGAAGGTCGTCCAAAGCACTTTGCCTATCATCAGGTTGTCCGAGCCGCCCACCAGGTCGGGGATGACGAATTCGCCCACCGCCGGCACAAACACCAGCATAGAGCCGGCTATGATGCCGGTTTTGGACAGGGGCAGCGTGATGGCGAAAAAGGATTTGACCGGCCCCGCCCCCAGGTCAGACGCGGCCTCCAGCAGGCGGTGGTCCAGCTTGATCAGTTGCGCGTAAAGCGGCAGCACCATAAACGGCAGATAAACGTAAACCATCACCAGATGCAGGGAAAAGCTGTTGTAAAACATATCCAAAGGCTCGCCCACCAAGCCGTATTTCATCAGCAGGGTGTTGATGATGCCGTTGGAGCTGAGCAGCCCCATCCAGGCATACACGCGCAACAGCAGCGATGTCCAAAAGGGCAGCATGATGGCCAGCAGCAGGCCGTTGCGGTAGGCGGGATTGGCGCGGGCAATCGCATAGGCCATGGGATAGCCTATCAGCAGGCAGATGAGCGTGGTGGTGAAGGCAACCTTCAAGGACGACCAATAGGTTCGCAAATACATATTGCTGCTGCCGTCCAACGGCGAAAAACCGGCCATCTGCGACAGGGTCGTGCCGAAGTTTTGGAAGATTTCCTGATAGTTCTGCATGACGATATGCAGGGTCTGCCTGCCCGTTTCGGGGTCGGACACGATTAAATCGGTGTAGGGCGGGATTTTGACATCCTGCTCGGCCAGGCTGATTTTGATGACGATGAAAAACGGAATCAGAAACAGCAGCAAAAGCCAGACATAGGGGATGCCTATGACCAGCTTGCGCCCCGGCCTCAGGCGGCGTTTGATATTGACGGACATGTTCGGCGGCCTCCTAACGGGTTAGCGGGGTGGGCTGGTTTTCCGGCCAGTCCAGGTATACCACATCGCCCCAGGTCGGAGGGGTCAGGTTGCGTACATACCAGTAGGGTGCGGGCACCTGGCTTTTGATGATGCGGCCGTTTTCCATTTCCACATGGTAGGTGGAAAAGCTGCCCAGGTAGGCGATGTCCTTCACCACGCCCCGCGCCCAGTTGTGGCTGTCGCGGTGCGCCGGCTTTTCTTTGTGCAGGTCTATGTCTTCGGGGCGTATGGAAATCCACACGGTTTGGCCGTTTTCGGCTTCGAACTTCTGGTCGGTATACACCTGGCTGGGCAGTTCAGGGCAGTCCACAAGCGCGTGGGCTTCGTCCTTATGCACCAGTTTGCCCTCGAAAATGTTGGTTTCGCCTATGAATTCGGCGGTAAAGCGGCTGTTGGGATAGTCGTAGATGTTGCTGGGGGTATCGACCTGCTGCAGTTCGCCGTCCGACATGATGGCCACGCGGGTGGCCATGGTCATGGCTTCTTCTTGGTCGTGGGTTACCATGATGCAGGTTACGCCGACTTTTTCCAGTGTGTTCACCAGTTCGAGCTGGGTTTGCTGGCGCAGTTTTTTGTCCAGCGCGCCCAAGGGTTCGTCCAACAGCAGCAGTTTGGGGCGTTTGGCCAGCGAGCGCGCCAGTGCCACGCGCTGCTGCTGTCCGCCGGACAGTTGGTGCGGCCTGCGCTTGGCGTATTTGGTCATTTGCACCAGGCGCAGCATTTCTTCCACGCGCGCCTTGATTTCGTCCGGCGGCAGTTTGTCCTGTTTCAGGCCGAAGGCGATGTTTTGTTCCACGCTCATGTGCGGGAACAGGGCGTAGCTTTGGAACATCATGTTGATGGGGCGTTCGTAGGGCGCAAGCGCGGTGATGTCCTGCCCGTCGAGGATGATGCTGCCCGCACTGGGCGTTTCCATGCCGGCCAGCATACGCAGCAGGGTGGATTTGCCGCTGCCGGAACTGCCCAACAGGGCGAAGATTTCGTGTCGCCCTATGTCGAGGTCTATGTGGTTTACGGCGAAATTCTCGCCGAATTTCTTAACCAGGCCCTTGATTTGGAGGTAGGCCTGGGCGGTAGATTCTGTGGTCATCTGCAATGCTCCAGAGAAACTCGATACCGGCTGGGACGGGATTCGAAAAAACAATAATATCAGCCGGAAAATGCGGCGGTGCGGGGCTGTTGCCCGTTCGGCATGTTTCCGGCTGGGGACGGTCTTTGAAAAAGCGGGGTATTATATTGGCGGATAAGGGTTTCGGGCAATCATAATTGCGGTTTGGGGCGGATATTGCCGCCACGGGCGCAGCAATTGGGGCAATACGGCAACACAAGGCCGCCCGAAACGGGAAAATCCGTTTTCAGGCGGCCTTTTTTTACCGGGCAAAACACGCCCTCATCAACGCCAGATTCTCAAGTCGGGGATGTTTTCGCGCGCGTCCGCATAAACGTCTTTTTTCTGCTCCGGCTGCCGGGGAGGCGCGGGCGGCTGGAACTTGGGTATGGGCGCGCCATGCCGAAAACCCTCTTCGCGCGCCTTGTGGGTAAAGGCGGCATTGACGGCGGCCTCGGCCTGCAACTCGTCCTCGCCGGCCTTTTTTTCGGCCAGGTATTTCTGCACCACTTGGATGAAGCCCCGGTCGTGGTGGGTGATGTGGGTGAAGAGCCAGGAATGCAGCATATCCAAAAGTTCTTGGCCTATGTCGTTTCCGGCCTGATGGCTTTTTTGCAGCTCGGCCACCTTATCGACAAAACGCTGGTGTATCTGCTTGTGCTGCTTACTCAGGGCATAACCTGCATCCTCCATCAGTTTTTCTTCGTCCGTGAAGTGTTCTATGGTGTAGGTAATCAGGTCTTGGATGACTTTGCCCTCGGCGGCGAAGTCTTTGCGTTGGTTGGCTTCGTAAAGCTCGTTGATGCACTGCACCAATACCTTGTGCTGCTCGTCCACCTGGGGGATGTTGGTATTGAGCTTGGCTGTCCACTGAAAATAACTCATGCGGTATTCCTTGTTTTTGTTGAGTTTCTAAATTTTCCCTGTAAAGGCCGCCTATTCTAATCGGCTTGCGCCAATCAAGTTTAACCTAAATCAAACATTCTTGCTTTGGGTATCGTTTTGGGACGGGCTTTGCGTTGTCTGCGCCTGTTCGTCCAGCGATTTGAGCCACGCCAGCTTTTCGCCGATTTTGATTTCCAGACCGCGCGGGACGGGTTGGTAGAAACCGGGCTCGTCCAGGCCGTCGGGCATATAACTTTCGCCGGCGGCGTAGGCGTGCGGCTCGTCGTGGGCGTAGCGGTATTCGCGGCCGTAGCCCAACTCCTTCATCAGCTTGGTCGGGGCGTTGCACAAATGCACGGGTACGGATTCGCTCCCGCGACTGCTGACAAAGCGGCGCATTTCGTTATATGCCTTATAACCCGCGTTGGATTTGGCGGCGGCGGCAAGGTAGAGTACCGCCTGCGCCAGCGCGAGTTCGCCCTCGGGCGAACCTAAACGTTCGTAGGCGGAGGCGGCATCGTTGGCGATTTGGAAGGCGCGCGGGTCGGCCAGCCCTATATCTTCCCACGCCATACGCACGATGCGGCGGGCAAGGTAGCGCGGGTCCGCACCGCCGTCCAACATACGGCAAAACCAATACAGCGCGGCATTGGGATGCGAGCCGCGCACAGATTTGTGCAGGGCGGAGATTTGGTTGTAGAAACTTTCGCCGCCTTTGTCGAAACGGCGGATTTGCGCCCCCAGGCTGTCGGCGAGAAACTCGGCGTTCAGGGTTTTCAGGCCGCGCGTGTCGGCGGCGCGCAAAAGTTGTTCCAATAAATTCAGCAACCTGCGTGCGTCGCCGTCGGCGGTATTGACCAGCAGTTCCCCCGCGTCGGCTGCAATCGTGAAACCCTGATATTCGGGCAATGCCAACACCTTGGCCATCAGATGCTGAAGGTCGTGCGAAGACAAAGGCTGCAGCACATACACCTGTGCGCGGCTCAACAGCGCGGGATTGACTTCAAACGAAGGGTTTTCCGTAGTCGCGCCTATAAAGGTCAGCAAACCGCTTTCCACATAGGGCAGGAAGGCATCTTGCTGCGCCTTATTGAAACGATGGACTTCATCGACAAACAAAATCGTCGCCCGCCCCTGCTGCAGGGCGATTTCGGCTTGCTCTACCGCCCCGCGTATGTCTTTCACACCGGAAAACACGGCGGAAACAGGCAGAAACTGCGCGTTGAAACTCTGCGCCAAAATCCGCGCCAATGTGGTCTTGCCCACGCCCGGCGGCCCCCACAGCAGCATGGAATGCGGTTTGCCGCCCTCCACCGCCACCCGCAGCGGCCTGCCCGCGCCGATTAAATGCCCCTGCCCCACCACATCTTCAAGCGTATGCGGGCGCAGGCGTTCGGCCAGCGGCGCGTCTGGTTGGCGGGTAAACAGGTCGGACATGGCGGCTTCCGTCAGGGCGGGTTGGGGACGGGCGGATTATAACAGGCTGCAGGAAGCGGGACGGCGGTTCTTTTACATAGGGCGGCGGCCTTGGGATGATGCTATACCGATATAACCTTGCGGCATGATTTGCAGGGCTTTTCCGCTGATGACTATGCATTTGTCAGCTATCTTTTTACTTTCCGCTTTGTCCCCGTCATTACGGACGGAAACGGGGCAGAAAACCTTGGTATCGCCCAAATTCCAAGCCATATAGCCGTATAGGGCGTTTTCCCGCAATTGGGGAGGCGTACATAGATTTGGATAATCGAATTCCCGTTTTAATTTTTCCAAATCATATCTATTGATACCGTTCGCTTCATGGAAACTATTGTTTTGACTAAAATTGTTGTGCAGCAAATACCATGATGCGTTTTTGGGCGTTTCAATAATACGGGTAGGATTTAGATAAGCAACGGAAAGGTTGTGATATGCAAATAATTGAATAACATAAAAATTTATTATAATAATTAACAAAATAATTATTTCTTGCTTGTACCTATCATCTTTTCTTGCTATACAAAAATTAAAAACTATTAATATTGCAATAATAACAACAAGAAAAATAGGAAGTTGGTATGAACTTATCATTAAATAGACGGCGGATAGCAAAGATAAAATTATCGCAATAATTAAGAAAAACAAAAACAGTTCTTTCTCCCTTAGTTTTTTACCTGACTTATGCGCCAGAAATAATATAAACATAATTAATGAGAAGAGAAATACAAAAAAAAGTAACTGCAGCCAACAAATTTGATGAGTTGGTTATTATTGCGGGATAAATACTTAATTGTCCGATATTTGCCAGGTAAATATATATGATAAATCCGCCAATGATTGTTCCAACCAAGGTCCCAAGCACCACTGATATGCCAAATAATTTTCCTGCGGTATTGAAAAAGGCCGAAACCGCACTTTCGGATTGCTTGATGAAGTGGCAGCCTTTATTTCTTCTTTGGGCGGCCAGTATCTTTTGTGATTTTAATTTGAGTTTTTTCCCGGTCATCGCCCCATTTTCCTGTTTCAAACGTTCCCCATTCTTTGGGATCATACCCGTCCTTTCCTATCCCCGACACTATGCCGCTTACGGTATAATATAGTGGATTAAAATCGCAAGGCTACAGCGTTGCCAACGCCCTTATGTACTAGCCGTACACGGCGGGCGTTGCCTCCTTGTCTCATTTTTATTTTAATCTACATTTATATATATATGTTTTCGCTTTTAAGGATAATATGACATGAATGTGAAGAAAATTTCGGCCGTCCTGTTGGCGGCGGCATTGTTGGGCGGCTGCGCCGGGGACGGCAGCGGTTTGTTGGGCGGCTTGGGCGGCAGCGGCAATCAGGGCGCGGCCGGCATAGGCGGTTCGTTGGTGAAGGCCGCCATAGACAACCAGTGCCGCACGGAGTTGAACAACCGCAACGAGTGGCGCGTCATCGCGCTGGCCATGAGTGCGGACAAGCAGCGCGAATGGGAAGACAAAATCTGCGGCTGCGTGAGCGAAGATGCGATGAACCAAATCAGTGTGGCCGATATGGCCTCTATGCTGGATGCGAATGCCCGTAATCAGGCCGTGGCCAAAATCACCGCCCGCGCCGTTACTTCCTGTGTGCAGCGGGTTTATAAATCTTCTTAAGCGGGAGGCATATGGAGCGGGATTTTAATAAGGCCATAGAGCCGTTTTTCTGGTCGCAAGGCGACAGCAGTGTGTCTTTTTGTTTGAACATAGGCACATTCAGGCAGGAAGTGTTCGACCGCCGCGCCGATGACGGCTTTGAAGGCGGCGGCTACGATTGGGCTTCCTTGGCGCGGGTGTTTTTGGCGGAACGGCTGCCGCAGTTTGAACAACAAGTCTGTTTCGACCCCGAGGCGGATATGTTTTGCGCCTATGCCAAGCATGAAGACGAGGCCGCCCTGCGCGAGTTTGCACGGGCATTCCGCGCTTTTTGCGACGACGAGGAAGCCATGGGCGACCTGCTTTCGCGGGCAGAGTTGATGGATTGAGCAAGGGGCGGGTTTTCCCGCCCGCCGTTTTTCAATATTCGGAGAAAGAAAGTGAAATATATCAGTACGCGCGGCGCAACCGCGCATAAAACCTTCAGCGAAGTCCTGTTGATGGGGCTTGCGCCCGACGGCGGCCTGATGCTGCCGGAACGTTATCCGCAAATCGGCCGCGCAACTTTGGACAAATGGCGCGGTTTGGCCTATGCCGATTTGGCGTTTGAAATCATGCGCCTGTTTGCCACCGACATTCCCGAAGACGACCTGCGCGCCATTATCAGCCGCACCTACACGGCCGAAGTTTTCGGCGATGCGGAAATCACGCCCGTACGCACGCTTGCAGACGGTTTGAAAATCCAAGCCCTGTCCAACGGCCCGACCTTGGCCTTCAAAGATATGGCCATGCAGTTTTTGGGCAATGCCTTCGAATATGTTTTGAAACGGGAAGGCCAAACGCTGAATATAGTCGGCGCAACCAGCGGCGACACCGGTTCGGCCGCCGAATACGCCCTGCGCGGCAAGGAAGGCATACATGTGTTTATGATGTCGCCCGAGGGCAAGATGAGCGCGTTCCAGCGCGCGCAGATGTACAGCCTGCAAGACGGAAATATCCACAACATCGCCGTGGACGGTATGTTTGACGACTGCCAGGATATTGTAAAGGCGATTCAGAACGATGCCGCCTTCAAGGCGCAATACCGTATCGGCACGGTAAACAGTATCAACTGGGGGCGCGTGATGGCGCAGGTGGTTTACTATTTCGCCGGCTATTTCAAAGCGACAACGAATAATGATGAAACCGTCAGTTTCTGCGTGCCCAGCGGCAACTTCGGCAATGTTTGCGCGGGGCATATCGCCAGACAAATGGGGCTGCCTATCCGCCGCCTGATGGTCGCCACCAACGAAAACGATGTGTTGGACGAGTTTTTCAAAACGGGTATATACCGCCCGCGTTCCGCCGCGCACACCCATGTTACGTCCAGCCCGTCTATGGATATTTCCAAAGCGTCCAACTTCGAGCGTTTTGTCTTCGACCTGATGGGCAGGGATGCGGCGGAAATCGAAACCCTGTGGGCGGAAGTCGGCGCGGGCAAAGGCTTCAACCTGGCCTTCGCGCTGGACAAAATCCGCAACACATACGGCTTTGTTTCCGGCAAAAGCCTGCACCGCGACCGCCTGGCCGTCATCAAACAGGTTTATGGGCAGGACGGCGAACTCATAGACCCGCATACCGCAGACGGGGTGAAGGTCGCCCGCGAATTGCGCGAGGCAGGCGAAACCGTCATCTGCCTGGAAACCGCGCTGGCGGCAAAATTCGCCGATACCATACGCGAAGCGGTGGGCGAAGTGGAAATCCCGCGTCCGGCCAAGCTGCAGGGCTTGGAGGATTTGCCGCAGAAGGTGCAAAATGTACCCAATCAGGCCGAAGCGGTAAAAGACATTATACGCGCCGTTTTCGGGCGATAAGGTATGCCGTTTTCAGACGGCCGGGCGAAAAAGGCCGTCTGAAAACGGATAAAACGGGCAAAACGGGTTTGCGCGGAATCGTAACAAAGCGCACCCGCCATATTCGGCAACACAGCAACCGAAAGGAAGGCATCATGCAGCCCATACCGCAGAACATAGCCGATTTTTTCCGCAGCAACCACGTTGTCAGCATAGCCGCCGCCGGCGAAGGCAGGCCTTGGTGCGCGTGCTGTTTTTACGTTTTTGACGAGGCACGGGCAACCTTAATCGTCCTGACCTCGCGCAACAGCCGCCACGGCGCGCTGATGCTGGACAACCCCCAAGTGGCCGGCACGGTGGCCGGGCAGCCGCAGGGGTTTGCCCAAATCAGCGGCATCCAACTGTCGGCCCGCGCCGAATGCCTGACCGACAAAGAACAACGTGCCGCCGCCTTGTCCCGATATACCGCCGTACACCCCCTGGCCAAGGCCATGGCTTTGAAAACCGATGTCTGGCTGCTGTTTTTGGAAAACGTGAAATTTACCGACAACAAACTGGTATTCGCGCAAAAAACCCACTGGCAGCGCGAAGAAGGCTGAACAGCCCGTCCGCAAGAGGAAACGGCGGGTTCAGCCTTTGGGATAAATCACGCGCCCGTTGTCGGCAATCTGCAGTTTGTTTTGCGCCGCCAACGCGCCGATTAAGGCTTCGGCCTCGCCCTCGTCCAAATCCAGCGTGGAAAGCAGGATATTTTTCAAGGCGGAACGGCTTTGCGGCTTGTCTTTAATATATTTTTTAAAGAAAAACGCCAACACCTTGTCCGCAACCGCAGACAGCCCTTCCTGGTCCGGGGCGGGCTGCACGGCCGCCTCTTCCCGCACGGCCGGCAATACCTCCGCCTGTTGCCCGCAAACGGGCGCGAAGGGCGGATATTCGATATCGTCGCCGCGCAGGCGCAGAATCTGCCGCTGTTCGCAATAGGCAAAGATATTTTGCATAATTCCGTCATCCAAGGCCAAACCCCAGGATTGGGCGCGGGTTTGCAACAGGTTGGCGGCCGCACGCGCGTTTTTGGGCCGGTATTCCTGCAAATGCCCAACCAGCCCGGCCAGGATATCCTCGTCGCCGCAATGATATGCCAGCAGGCCGGTTTCCCTCTCTGTCGAAATCAGCCGGCGGCTCATCAGCCTGTGCACCACCAGCGCGGCTGCCTCATAACGCTGCCCCTCGTCCAAATAATAAAGGTCGTTTTCCAAAACGAAGTTGATTAGGCGCGAGATCAAATTTTCATGCGAGCGCGGGCGGAAGGAATCGGGGCGGCGCAGATATTCTATGGTTTTGCGGATACAGGCACTGATAAAGGCCGGGCTTTCGATTATGCCCATGGGCTGCCGCCCTTCCTCCCCGGCCGGACCGTCCCCGTCCCGGCCGCCCGTGCCGTTGAGGCTGCCCAGCCTCACGATTTGGCGGCAGTGGCGGCGGCTTTCCAAATGGTCTATCAGGGTGTCGTAGCCGCTGTCGCCCGACAAAATGCAAAATTCGGCCTCCTCATCCTGCAGGCTGATGCGCCCCAGGTAATAGGCCAAATAAAAATCCAAGGCGTTTTTGCTCACCCGCGACACGCGCACAAAATGGACGTTTTTGCCAAACAGGCACAAACTTTCGCACAATTCCAGCGGCAGTGCCTTTTGCTGCAGTTTGCCCAAAAACAGCCAGATATGGCAGTTTTCGGCCTCCAGCCGCGCCAAGTCTTCCGGCGGGGGGTTCACGTTTTCAAAATCAATCAGGATATGTTTCATTTTTTCCCCGCAAGCAGCCGTGCCGGCCGCTCATCCTTCAAAACCGCCCAATACCTCGTCCAAAGCGTCAAATCCCTCTTGCGTGCCCGATGCGTAACACAGCCCCGCCTGCGCGCCGGATGTGCCGGTAAGCATGATGATGTCGCGCCCGCCGCCGTAAAACGCGCCCCCGTCCAGCCAAAGGTTCAAGGCAAAGGGGCGGATTGGGAAACTCCGTTTGAGCAAGTCCAGCCCGTCCTGGTTCGGCCACGAAAACTCCCCGCTGCCATAGGGCAGGGAAAACACGGCCGCGATACAGCCCATGGCATGAAGGAAGGCCGATACGCCCGGGCATTCTTCACCCAGTAAAACGCCCCGGTCCGCCTGCCACACGGGCGGGTCGGGCAGATGCCAATCCTGCCGCCGCACGCCCCATTGGCAGCAGCTTTGGTTTTCGTTGTAAAACACGAAGAAATCCGTCCTGCACCAATCTTTCCAACCCCGGGGAGGGATTAATTCGTCTTGCGTATGGTTCAAGTCGCGATGCCTGCCCAAACGGCGGTAATA
>JAUMUU010000163.1 GCA_030530545.1 Neisseria sp.
AGTCGGTTTCCATCACGCCGGTGGCGCGCCACAATGCGCGCGCGCCCGCCATATTTCGGCCGTGGGTGGAGGTTTTGGAGCGATAGTCTGGCATGGTTGTGTGTCCTTGTTTTGAATATATAGCGGTTTATAGTGAATTAAAATGGCAGGGCTGCGGCGTGCCGCCCTGTATCATTTTTATTTTAATCCACTTGTAATTGTTTTGGCAAAAACGCAACAGGCCGTCCGAAATGCCCTCAGACGGCCTCGGAGGCCGTTTGGCGGCAGCCCCCAAAACAACGTTTATTTTATACCAAGCCCCATGGCGGCCGCAAAAGGCACAGGGCCTATTTTTGCCAGGGCAGCCACATTTTCGCCAACACATACATAATCAGGCCGCCGCCGCCCAAAAGCAAAAACACCGCCCCCTTGCGGCGCGCATTCGGACAAAACCAATACAGTGCCAGGCTGAAACTGAAAAACATGGCCGCCACCACCCACACCAGCTGCCGGTCGCGGAAGCGGTTGAGCGGGTAGCTCTCCATCATCACCACATACATCTGAAACAGGCCCGCCGCGCACATCGCAAACACCCCTGCGGGCAGCAAATACAGCCCCAACAACGCCTTACTCATCATTTTGCCCGTTTGAAAAAGGGCGATTATAACCAAAGCCGCCCCGGCCGGACAGGCGCGAAACCGCATCCTCCTTGACAAAGCGCGGGCGGCCGCCTAGAATTGCGCGCCTTACCCGCCGCCGCACAAGGCGGCAGTCTTTATTTGCTTCCGGCGTTCCCGCCGCCCTTCCCCACCTTTCGGACAGCCCGTCCGCCCGGCACGACTACACCTCCAAGAAAAACCATGCACGTTTCAGAACTACAAACCCAACATATTTCCAAACTCTTGGAACAGGCCGAACAACTCGGTATAGAAAACGCCAACCGCCTGCGCAAACAAGACTTGGTTTTCGCCATCGTGCGCCAACTGATGCGCCAAGGCGAAGACTTCAACTGTTCCGGCACCTTGGAAATCCTGCCCGACGGCTTCGGCTTCTTACGCAGCGCCGACACCTCCTACCTGGCGGGCCCCGACGACATCTACGTCTCCCCCAGCCAAATCCGCCGCTTCAACCTGCACACCGGCGACACCATAGAAGGCACGGTGCGCGTACCCAAAAACGACGAACGCTACTTCGCCCTGGTCAGGCTGGACAGCATCAACGGCGACCACCCCGAGGTGTGCAAACACAAAATCCTGTTTGAAAACCTAACCCCCCTCTTCCCCACCAAGCAATTCAAACTCGAACGCGACATCAAGGCCGAAGAAAACCTCACCGGCCGCGCCATAGACCTGGTATCGCCCATAGGGCGCGGCCAGCGCGCGCTTTTGGTCGCCCCGCCCAAAACGGGCAAAACGGTGATGCTGCAAAACATCGCCCACGCGATTACCGCCAACTATCCCGATGTGGAACTCATAGTCCTTCTGATAGACGAAAGGCCGGAAGAAGTTACCGAAATGAGCCGTTCCGTGCGCGGCGAAGTGGTTTCCTCCACCTTTGACGAACCGGCCGCCCGCCATGTCCAGGTTGCGGAAATGGTCATAGAAAAAGCCAAGCGCATGGTCGAACACAAAAAAGACGTGGTCATCCTGCTGGACTCCATCACCCGCCTGGCCCGCGCCTACAACACCATAGTCCCCGCCTCGGGCAAAATCCTCACCGGCGGCGTGGATGCCAACGCCCTGCACCGCCCCAAACGCTTTTTCGGCGCGGCGCGCAATGTCGAAGAGGGCGGCTCGCTCACCATCATCGCCACCGCCCTGGTGGAAACCGGCAGCCGCATGGACGATGTGATTTACGAAGAATTCAAAGGCACGGGCAACATGGAGCTGCACCTGGACCGCCGCATGGCCGAAAAACGCCTGTTCCCCGCCATCAACATCAACAAATCCGGCACGCGCCGCGAAGAATTGCTCGTCCCCAACGACCAATTGCAGCGCATGTGGCTTTTACGCAAATTCCTGCACCCCATGGACGATTTGGAAGCCGCCGAATTTCTGGTGGACAAACTCAAGGCCTCCAAGGACAACAACGACTTTTTCGAACTCATGCGGGGCAAATAAACCAATCAGGGCGGCACAAGAGTTCCGCCCTTTTTTATAATGGATTAAAATAAAAATGATACAGGGCGGCAACGCCGCAGCCTTGCCATTTTAATCCGCTATACAACGGCTTCGCCATGCAGAACACCCTTCCCCTGCTCATCCTGTGCGGCGGCCTAAGCAGCCGCATGGGCAGCCCCAAACCCCTGCTGCCCTTTGGCGGCACCAGCCTGATTGCCTGGCTGGCCAATCAGGCGCAACGCCCCGTATGGCTGGCTTCGGGCGGCACTATCTATCCCGAAGCCCGGGTCTGCCGCTACCTGCCCGACGCGCTGGCCGGACGGCAAGGCCCGCTTTCGGCCATCCTGCCCGCCCTCCTTTTGGCGCGGCAGGAAGGGGCGGACGGCGTATACCTGATGTCCTGCGACACTTTGATACGCCCCGAAGATATGTGCCGCCTGCTGACTCCCGGCGGTGCGCCCCCTCCCTTCTCCGTTTTGGCCGGGGCCGGCAGAACCCACCCCCTGTTGGGCTATTGGCCGGCCCGCCTTGCCCCGCCCCTGCAGGATTATTTGGACGGCGGCGGGCGGCGGGTGAACCACTGGATTGAAGGCGCGGGCGTACAAAAAATCCCCATGCCCGAAGAATGGGCGCGGCTGGCCAATTTCAACACGCCCGAAGATTTCGCCCGCGCGGCCGCACATATGGCAAACTGACGCATTTCCGACACAGTGCTGCCGACAAAGCGGCATAATGCAGGCGGCCGCCCTTTTAAAACACGGGCCTGTCGGCTAAAATACCGCCCCCTATGCCATGCCGCTTGGAGTTGAAGCGGTATTTTAATCAAAAGGGTTACACCCTCCCCGACAAACCCTGATTCTATCGAGTGAATTAACAAAAACCAGTACAGTCTTGTCTGGCATTGTCCTGATTTTTATTCATCAAAATTTCCTTAACGGTTGAAACCCCGCCCTTCAGGGCGGTAGGATTCG
>JAUMUU010000035.1 GCA_030530545.1 Neisseria sp.
GTTTTTCAAATTATGCGTGCGCGCGCCGCGGATGCGGATGGTGTCGTTGTCGGGTTGGTGCGGTGTTTTTTGGGACATGGCAAAGCCTGAAAAAGGGGAAAAAACCGCGTATTCTAACACTATCGGCAAGCGGATTGCGGGTTTCGGACTGTACCCGTACGGCTATATAATCGCATGGGCATCATGCCCGCCGCCGAAAAGAAACCGACACATGTTTCAACACACAGAGCCGCACATAAGGCGCAGCCCTGTGTCCTGAAGGGCGGGGTTTCAACCATTAAGGATAAGGAAATTCCGATGAACACCGCCAGAATACTGCTTGCCGCCTTCTGCTGCGCCGCACTCGCCGCCTGCGCCCGCCCGCGCCATCCGCTGCCCAAACCCTATGTCGCCGTCAAAGGGCAGCCCTATTATTGGGAAATCGACGGCGACAGGGTTTTTAACTGCTTTATCCGTGCCGGCACGGAGGGGCACGGCTACCAAACCCGCAACGACCCCTGCCGTTTCAGCCACGACGGCAACTTCAACGAAACCGATTTGAAAGGCGCGGGCTTCCTTTTGGACGGCGCGGTGATTGTGGAGTCCTCCGTGCCGCTGCTGATAGGGCCGTTCGGACCGATTTCCTCATACGACAAAAGGGTTACTTTCCCCGTTGTGATTCAAGTGGTCGAACCCGACAGCCCCCTGTTGGCCAAATGCCGCCGCGTGGATTACCGTCAGGAGAAAACAAAAGGCGGCTATCGCGGAGATGCCGTGGCCTACGACTGCGGCAGCAGCATAATACCGTCCGGGGCGGCCGGACAAAACCGCCCCGCAAACGGACAACATCATGACTGATCAGGATGAGCATCAGCCAACAGCAGGGTTTGCGGGCGCGCAGGTTGAGGCGCGGCGCGTTTGATGATGCCGCATTTGCACCCTATCCAAAAGATGAGCCGCAACAGCCACTCTATAATCTGTGCGATTATTTCCAGTAATAAAAGTACAAAATCAGCATGGCATTTTGGTAAGGAAGAGCGCACAATTTGGAATAAGTCGGTTTTTGACCTGGAAAATGACGGTTTCAAGGCAAAAAGGCAAGCCTGTACGCCTGCGGGCATTTTTAACGCAAAATACGGCATTCCATGGGACAACATACCGCCATTATCGAATTTTCCCCTTTCCCCCGGGGGCAAAAAACCCGACAGCCCGCCGAATTGTGGCAGAATAAACCCTCCCCCAACCACATCACGCCGATATCATGCCGGAATTACCCGAAGTAGAAACCGTCCTGCGCGGCATCAGCCCCCGCATCACAGGCAAAACCGTTGCCCAAACCATCATACGCCAAGCCAAACTGCGCCGCCCCATCCCCCCCGGCCTGCCGCAAATATTGGCCGGACAAACCGTGTTGGAATGCAGCCGCCGCGCCAAATACCTGATTATCCGTTTTGCCGGCGGCATCTTACTGATTCATTTGGGCATGACGGGCAATCTGCGTATCTATCAAGGGCATAATCCGCCGCCGCAGAAACACGACCATTTCGACCTGCTGTTTTCGGACGGCACACTCATGCGTTACCGCGACCCCCGCCGCTTCGGCATGATTTTGTGGTATGCGGGCATTCCGGAAACCCATCCCCTGCTGCAAAACCTGGCTCCCGAGCCCTTGGGGCGCGAATTTACCGCCGTCTATCTTTATTCCGCCCTGCAAAGGCGCAAAAGCCCCGTCAAAGCCGTCCTGATGGACAACAAGGCGGTGGTCGGCGTGGGCAATATCTACGCCAACGAAAGCCTTTTTGCCGCCGGCATAGATCCCGCCCGCCCCGCAAGGCAGATTACGGAAAAGGAAGCCGCCAAGCTGGTGCATGAAATCCGCCGCATCCTGCGTTCGGCCATAGAAAAGGGCGGCAGCACCCTGCGCGACTTTGCCGACAGCGAGGGCAACAGCGGCTATTTCCAACAGGAATACGCCGTATACGGCCGATGCGGCCTGCCCTGCCCGCAATGCGGCGGCCCGGTCGAAAAAACCCTTATCGGCCAACGTTCGTCCTTCTATTGCCCCCGCTGTCAAAAATAATCCCCGCCAGCCGCCTGCAAGCCCTTTCCAAGCGGCCGCGCCTTGATTAATATCCGCCCTTTTTATCCGATAAAGTCAAAAATGTCTGAAAAAACGCCGTTCTTTACCCGCATTACCCGCCTGTTTAAGATCACCGGCTGGCTGTTCCATGCCATGAGCCGGGTCCGGAAACTGGAAAACGCCACTTTGGAACAGCGCAATGCCGAACTGGCCGCGCTTTCCGCCCAAGCCCTGACCATATTGAACGCCCGCCTGAACAGCAGCGGCACGTCCGCCGAAACCCCCGGCGGCCTGCTGATAGCCGCCAACCATATTTCCATTTTGGATATTTTCGCCATCCTCTCGCTTTGCCCCTGCAGCTTTATCGCCATGCAGGAACTCAAACGCTGGCCGCTGGTCGGCAGGCTGGCGGCCAATGCGGGCACGGTCTTTATAGACAGGGGCAACCGCAAAGATGTGAATGTTATCAACGAGGCCATCTGCCTGGCCTTGGAGGCCGGGCAAAACGTCTGCTTTTTCCCCGAATCGCGCACTTCCTCGGGCAGCGGCATCCTGCCCTTCAAGGCCGCCCTCTTCCAATCGGCCATAGACACGGGCTCGGATATCCAGCCCGTGGTTTTGCGTTATTTCGACCACTGCGGCCGCCCCAGTGCCGCCCCTTCGTTCAGCGATGTGAATTTGGTTGTGTCCATGTGGCGCATCGTTTCCATGCCGTCTATTGAAATCCGCATCGATTTCCTGCCGCGCATGAAGCCCCAAGGCGACCGTTATCAAGTCAAAGACAGGGTGGAAGAGGCTGTAGGCAGCCGTGTCGATAGATTTCTTCTAACGGAAACGGAAAATCGATAGTTTTAGTTAATCAAAAATATTTGGACAATAAATTATACAAATCAATCCTGTGCGGTTAGAATACGCCCCATAGTGCTTCAAATGAAGTTTTCCAACCAAGCAGGAGACCCAACAAATGAGTATCAACATCAAAACTGCCGAACAACTGGTAGGCACCAAAGTTCCCGCCGTCGTATTCCACACCCGCCAGGGCGATGCCTGGGTGGACGTTTCCACAGACGATTTGTTCAAAGGCAAAACCGTGGTCGTGTTCTCGCTGCCCGGCGCGTTCACCCCGACTTGTTCTTCCACCCACCTGCCGCGCTACAACGAGTTGGCCAAGGAATTTTTCAAACGCGGCGTGGACAGTATTTTGTGCGTATCTGTAAACGACACTTTCGTGATGAACGCCTGGTTGGCCGACCAGGAAGCCGAAAACATCACCGTCGTGCCGGACGGCAATGCCGAGTTCACGCGCGGCATGGGTATGCTGGTGTCCAAAGACCAATTGGGCTTCGGCGACCGCTCTTGGCGTTACTCCATGCTGGTTAAAGACGGCGTGGTGGAAAAAGCCTTCGTTGAGCCTGTGAAAGACGGCGACCCCTTTGAAGTGTCCGATGCCGACACCATGCTGAAATCCATAGACCCTTCTTGGAAAGAACAGCCTTCTATCGCCGTGTTCACCAAACCGGGCTGCCAATTCTGCGCCAAAGCGAAAAAAGCCCTGCAAGACAAAGGCCTGGCTTACGAAGAAATCGTGTTGGGCAAAGATGCGACCACTACCGCCGTGCGCGCCATCACCGGCAAGGCAACCGCGCCGCAAGTGTTTATCGGCGGCCAATACATAGGCGGCAGTGAAGATTTGGAAGCCTATCTGGCCAAAAACTAAGCCCGCCTTCCCGGACTAAGCCGTCTGCACAGGCGGCTTCCCGAATAAGCCTGCAGAGTTATTCGGGTAATGCCGCCCGCGCCGGCCGCATTACCCGAATAACTCTTTTAACCGACGGCCGTATTTGCCGGGTCGAGAAGAAGCAGACACACCCAAACACGCACACATCACAAAAAAGGCCGCCTGAAAACCACCGCGCGGCTTACACGATACTGCCGAATCCGCCCCCCAAACGTCCAATCCGCCAACCGACATGGAAGGAAACCCAATGAAACAACTGCACGCAGACGTCGTCGTCATAGGCGGCGGCACGGCCGGCATGGGCGCGTTCCGCAACGCCCGCCTGTACACCGACAATGTCTACCTGATAGAAAACCACGCCTTCGGCACGACCTGCGCCCGCGTCGGCTGTATGCCGTCCAAGCTGCTGATTGCCGCGGCCGAAGCACGCCATCACGCCCTGCATACCGACCCCTTCGGCATCCATTTGGATAAAGACAGCATCACAGTGAACGGCGAAGAAGTGATGAACCGCGTCAAATCCGAGCGCGACCGCTTCGTCGGATTTGTGGTGGAAGACGTGGAAGCGTGGCCGTCTGAAAAACGCATCATGGGTTCGGCCAAATTCATCGACGAGCACACCGTACAAATCGACGACCATACCCAAATCCGCGCCGACCGTATCGTCATCGCCACCGGTTCGCGCCCGATTGTTTTGCCGCAATGGCAGGCTTTGGGCGACCGCCTGATTATCAACGACGACGTGTTTTCATGGGATACCCTGCCTGAAAGCGTCGCCGTCTTCGGTCCGGGCGTCATCGGCTTGGAACTCGGGCAGGCACTTGCCCGACTGGGGGTGAAAGTCGAAATCTTTGGCAAAGGCGGCCTGCTTGGCGGCATTACCGACCCCGTGGTGCTGGAAGAAGCCAAAACCGTGTTCGGCGAAGAACTGACCCTGCACCTGAACGCCGACACCGAAGTCGGCCTGAACGGCGAAGGCAATGTGGAAGTCAAATGGAGCGAAGACGGACAAAGCGGCACATTCACCGCGCAATACCTGCTGGCCGCCGTCGGCCGCCGTCCGAATACCGACAACATCGGTTTGGAAAACCTGAATATCGAATTGGACGAACGCGGCGTGCCGAAAGCCCACCCGCTGACCATGCAGACCAGCATCCCGCACATCTTCATCGCCGGCGACGCATCCAACCAGCTGCCGTTGCTGCATGAAGCCAGCGACCAAGGCAAAATCGCGGGCGACAATGCCGGACGCTATCCGCATATCGCAAACGGCCTGCGCCGCAGCACCATCGGTGTGGTGTTTACCAATCCGCAGATTGCCAGCGTCGGCCTGCGTTACGCCCAGGTGCGCCAACGTTACAAAAATCCCGAATGCGTCGCCATCGGCGAAGTTTCCTTCCGCAATCAGGGGCGCAGCCGCGTGATGCTGGTAAACAAAGGCCATATGCGCGTGTATGCCGAACAGGGCAGCGGCCGCTTCATCGGCGCGGAAATCTTCGGCCCTGCCGCCGAACATTTGGCGCACCTGCTGGCTTGGGCGCATCAGGCGGGTATGACCGTTCCGCAGATGCTGGATATGCCGTTCTATCATCCCGTTATCGAAGAAGGCCTGAGAACCGCCCTGCGCGACGTGATGGCCAAGCTGAAAATCGGCGGCGAAATACACAGCGAATGCAAAGAGTGCGTAGGCGGTTAAACACCGTTTGAAAATTTAAAAACCGCTTGAAAACCTTGGGTATTTCAGGCGGTTTTTTGCAAACGGGGGCGTTCACCCACCGGCCGTCCGGGGCAAATCATCACAAGCATCACAAAAGTTCTTTTAACTCAAATATCTGCTCTTTATAGTAGATTAAAATAAAAATGAGACAAGGCGGCAACCTTGCGGCTTTATCCGACTATAGCTATATAATCCCCACATTTCCAACATAGCCCACCGTTATGGCCAAACCCGTCAAAACCTATTTGCGCTGGTGGCGGCAAAGCCGGCTGCAAAGCCGCGCCATCCTGCCGCCCCACCCCCTAAACTGCCCCGAATGCGGCCTGCACACCCAAATACCCGCCCTAAAGCAAGGCAGCCGCGCCGACTGCCCGCGCTGCCATCACGAACTCGTCCGGGTCGAAAACAACCCCTTCCACGCCCCGCCCGCGCTGGCCTTGGCCACCCTGATACTGCTGTTGTGCGTATACGGCAACATCTTCCTCACCATCAGCCTGGCCGGCATACGCGAAGTCCTTTCCATGCCCGAGATGGTCAAAGGCCTGATGCAGTACGATTTCGGCTTTCTGGCCGAAATCATGTTCCTGTTTACCTTTGGCACACCCCTGTTTTTCCTCCTGCTGTGCCTGTACACCTATACCGCCACTATCTTGGGCAAAGCCCTGCCGGGGCTGCTGAACGCCACCCGCACCATGCTCAGGCTGCGGGAATGGATTATGATAGACGTATTTTTCGTATCCACCCTGGTCGCCTACATCAAACTCAACGCCGTGGCACAGGTCGAATTCGGGGCGGCGTTCTGGCTGATGGCCGTCATGGCGATAATGCTCATCCGCACCATACAGTCCGCCCCGCAGCACTGGGTATACAGCCAAATCCGCCGCCTCTGCCCCGACACCGGGCCGCAAAACAGCCAAAGCCGCACCATCTGCTGCAGCCGCTGCCTGCACTTCAGCCCCGCCGATAAAGAACAATGCGCGACCTGCGGCAGCAGGCTGTTCGAACGCCGCCCCCTAAGCCTGCAATATTCCGCCGCATTCCTGGCCGCCGCCGCCATACTCTACCTGCCCGCCAACATCCTGCCCATCATGATTTCGTCCAATATTTTCAACACCGAAACCAATACCATCATGAACGGCATCGCCTATATGTGGAACGAGGGCGACAAACTCATCGCCGTCATCATATTCAGTGCCAGCGTCATGGTTCCCAGCCTGAAAATCATCTCGCTGGCCATTTTGCAGTCGTCGGCCCGCTTCGGCCTGCCCCTGTCTGCCGGCAAAATGTCCCTGCTCTACCGCATCACCGAAACGGTGGGCCGTTGGTCCATGATAGACATCTTCGTCATCATCATCCTGATGAGCGCCTTCCATACCCCCGTTGCCCGCGTAACCCCGGGGCCTGCCGCCTTTTACTTCTGCGCCGTCGTCTTACTGACCATGCTGTCGGCACACTACTTCGACCCCCGCCTGTTGTGGGACAAGGCCGGACAGAATAGGGTTTAGGCCAAGGCCGGGAAAGCACCCTTTGCCCCCGCAATCAGCATCTGCGTGCCGATAACCGCCAAAATCAAACCCATCATCCTCGTAACCACATTCATCGCATTTTTGCCCAACAGGCGCGTAATCCTGTTGCCGAACAGATACAGCATGTAGGTGATGGAACACAGCAGGAAAAAGGCCGCAATCACAATCAGCGTCCCCACCAGCGAATCGTCCAGCGACAAGGTCATCGCCGTGGCTATCGTGCCGGGCCCGGCCAGAAGCGGCGTGCCCAGGGGCGAAATCGCCACATTCATCTTTTCTTCAAACAAGGCCGCCTGATTGTCCGCGCAATCGCCGGCGGCGGGCGGGCGGTGCATGGGCGAACGCTGCCCCTGCACCATGTGGAAACCGATTAAAAACACCAAAATCCCGCCCGCAATCTGCAAGGCGGGCAGGGTAATCCCAAACATCCCGAAAATCAGTTTGCCGAAAAAGGCGAACACCGTAACAATAGAAAATGCAATCAGCAAGCCCTTGCGCGCCACCGCCCGCGCCGTCTTCCTGTCGTCCCCGTCCGTCAGGCTCAGGTAGACCGGCAGGCTGGACACCGGGTTCATAATGGCGAAAAAAGCCATAAACGCCAAACCGAACTGATGAAAATACGTATCCAACATCACAAAACCCCCGACAAAAATTGCCGCATTATATAGCAAAGCACAATGAAAAAACCGCCCGAACACACCGGCAGGCAAACCGGGTATTCGGACGGTCGGAATCAGGCGGCGCTTATTTGACGCGCATATCGCCGGTTTCCACAAACCGCTGATGCCAAGACAAAGCCTCGTTCAGCATATGCGGCGTATGCAGGCCGCCGGCCTTTTGCGCCCGTTCGAAATAATCGCGCAACTGGTCGCGGTAGTCGGGGTGCGAACAGTTGTCTATGATCAAGCGGGCGCGTTCGCGGGGCGACTTGCCGCGCAAATCGGCCAAACCCTGCTCCGTAACCAGCACCATCACGTCATGTTCCGTGTGGTCGTGGTGCGACACCATGGGCACGATGCAGGAAATCGAACCGCCCTTGGCCACGGAGGGCGAAACGAAGAAGGACAAATAGGAATTGCGTGCGAAGTCGCCCGAACCGCCTATGCCGTTCATCATCTTCGTACCCATAATGTGGGTGGAATTGACGTTGCCGTAAATATCGGCTTCTATCATGGCGTTCATGCCTATGATGCCCAAACGGCGGATTAATTCGGGGTTGTTGGTGATTTCCTGGGGGCGCAGGATGATTTTTTCGCGCAGGAAGTCTATGTTCGCGTTGAAGCGTTCCAAGGCCTCGGGGCTGAACGACAAGGCCGTTGCCGAAGCCGACAGCATTTTGCCGCTCAAAATCAAATCCAGCATACCGTCCTGCAAAACTTCGGTATAGCCTACCAAATCGTCAAACGGCCCGTCCTGCAATCCGGCCAGCACCGCATTGGCCACATTGCCCACCCCCGACTGCAGGGGCAGCAGGTTTTTGGGCAGGCGGCCCATTTTTACTTCGTGCGAGAAGAAGTCGATAATCTGCGCCGCTATGCTTTTGGACATTTCGTCCGGCTCGGCAAACTTGCTGTTGCGGTCGGAGGAATCGGTCAGGACTATGCCCGCGATTTTGTCCGCGTTGCAGGCCAGGTAGGGCGAACCCATGCGGCCGCCCGCCTCGGTCAGCGGGATGGCCTTGCGGTGGGGCGCAAGGCCGACTGTGTCGTAAATATCGGCCATGCCTTCCAGTTTTTCGTTTTGGTGGGCATTGACTTCCAAAATAACCTGCCCGGCCTCCTGCAGCCAGGTGGTGTTCGTGCCGACCGCCAGCGAGGGAATCAGCCGCCCGTCTTCGGTAATGCCCGCCACTTCTATGACGGCCACATCCATTTTGCCGAAGAACCCGGCCCTCACCTGCTGTTCGATATGCGACAAATGCACGTCCATGTAGGCGGCATCGCCCGCGTTAATTTGGTTGCGCAAGGTCGGGTCCGACTGGAAGGGGCTGCGGAATGCGACCGCGTTGGCGCGCGCCAGTACGCCGTCGCAGTCGTCAGCCGTGGACGCGCCCGTAATCATGCGGATTTTGAACGCCTCCCCCCGGGCATGGGCCTCCTGCGCCTTTTTTGCCAAAGCGGCCGGCACTGCCTTGGGATAGCCCGCGCCGGTAAAGCCGCTGATGCCCACCGTCATGCCGTCGCGTATAAGCGCCGCCGCCTGTTCGGCCGACATTATCTTGCCGCGCAAACCCTGGTGTTTCACACGTTCCATTGCTGAAGTCATTTGTGTCCTCCTTATTAATCCCCGCCGCCCGCAGCCGGTTGTAAAAACGGCAAAAACGGCTGTTCGAACAAATCGGCATCCGCCATCATGTAGTGGCAGGTAGCCGGACGGTTGCAATATATCGGAAAGGTTTTCAGGTGTAAAGTTTCTTAAAACCCCGTCCGATTAATGCAAAAAGCAAAGGATTATCCCTTCCGTATGTCAGACGGACCTGTTTTCCCGCGCATAACCTTGTATAATCCGCCCCTTCATCCCCCGCAGGCCGCGCCATGCGCCACCATTACGGCCACGGGATTGCCCATCATGGGGCAGGCCTCCGATGGCCCTGCACCGAATTTAAGGAAATTTTGATGAAAGTAAAATTCAAATCCGGCCTTATCGCCTTGTCCGCCGCCGCCGCGCTGGCAGCCTGTTCGCAAAATGCCTCCAACCCGGCCGCGTCTGCGTCCGCCCCTGCGGCATCCGCCGCATCCGCCCCGGCCAAATCCGCCGCCGACATAGGCACGCCCGAGCAGCAGCTCAGTTACGCGCTGGGTATGGACATAGGCCGCGAATTGAAACAACTCAAAGACAACGGCACTAATTTGGACAGCAAAATGTTCAACGAAGGCTTGGAAGCCGTATTGGGCGGTACGGCCGCCAAAATCACCGAGGAACAGAAAAACGAAATCCTGATGGCCTTTATGCAGCAGCAGCAGGCCAAGGCGCAGGCCGAACACGCCAAAATGCAGGAAAAGATGCAGCAGGAGGCCAAAGCCAACCTGGCCAAGGGTGAAGACTTCCTGAAAGAAAATGCCAAAAAAGAAGGGGTGAAAACCACCGCTTCCGGCCTGCAATATAAGGTGAAAACCGAGGGCAAGGGCGCGAAACCGGGTCCGGAGGATGTTGTAACCGTGGAATACGAAGGCCGCCTGATAGACGGTACGGTGTTTGACAGCAGCGCCAAAAACGGCGGCCCCGCCACTTTCCCGCTGAACCAGGTCATCCCCGGCTGGACCGAGGGCGTGCAGCTGATGGGCGAGGGCGGCGAATATACCCTCTATATCCCCGCCAAACTGGCCTACGGCCCCAACGGCACGGGCCTGATACCGGGCAACTCCACGCTGGTGTTCGATGTCAAGCTGGTTAAGATTGCAGAGAAAAAACCATCCGCCATCCCGCCCGCACCTCCCGCGCCGCCGGCCCCGCCCGCTCCGGAAGCCGCCCCCAAACAGCCCGCTCCGGAAACCGCCATCAAATAACCCGCGGGGAAACAGCCCCACCCGCGGCCGTCTGAATATTCCGGCAAGGTTTTTCAGCAGCCGCCAAACCGACGGACAGCCGCAAACCGACTGTCCGTTTTCTTTTCCGCCTGTATAATGGCGGCAGGGGGCGGTTTTAGGGTTGGGAAAAGCCCCGTGCCGCCGCCCGATTCAAGCCCGATCCGCATTTTAATCTGCCATAATACGCTTAAAACAAAGAAAATCATGACGCACACCGCCACCATAGAACCCGATAACGCAGTATTTGAAATAGAAGACGGCGAAACCATATTGGCCGCCGGCCGCCGCCAGGGGTTCAATCTGCCCCATTCCTGCCAAACCGGCATTTGCGGCCAGTGCAAGGCGGAAATCGTCAGCGGCGGTTTCTGCCAGGGCGACCATGCCGAACAGGCGCTGCCCGCCGAACAATTGGCGGCAGGCAAAATCCTTATGTGCTGCTGTTATGCCCAAGGCGACATCAGGCTCAAAATACCGGGCTATAACGGCGGCAAAATGCCCCCCGTCAAAACCCTGCCCGCCCGCATCGCCTCGGTAGAATATTTGGGCGATACCGCAATCGTCAGGCTGGATATGCCCAAAAAGCCGCCCTTTGTCTTCCTGGCGGGGCAATATATAGAGATTTTGCTGAAAGACGGCCATACCCGCAGTTATTCCCTGGCCTGCAGCCCCTCCCAATCCGAGAGGCTGGAGCTGCATATCCGCAAACGCGAAGGCGGTTTGTTTTCCGGTATGTTGTTTGGCGAAGACCCCCTTATCCGGGAAAAACTCGTCATCCGCATACGGGGGCCCCTGGGTACGTTCACCCCGGACTATGACGACCCCTCGCCCCTGATATTGCTTGCCACCGGCACGGGCTACGCCCCCGTACAGGGTATTTTGCGCCAGTTGGCGGAAAACGGCGACCCCCGCCCCGTCCACCTTTATTGGGGCGGGCGCAATACGGGGGAACTTTATTTCCTGCAGCAGGCGCGTGAGCTTGCCGCCAGCCTGCCCGGGGGAAGGTTTACCCCCGTGCTGTCCCGCCCCGGGGCGGATTGGGACGGTGCGACAGGCTATGTCTGGCAGCAGGTTTTGCGCGATTACCCCGACCTTTCGCCATATCGGGTTTATGCCTGCGGTTCTACCGCCATGATTTTGGACGCGCAAAGGGAATTTGCGGAAAAAGGCCGTCTGAAACCCGAATCCTTCTTCTCCGATGCCTTTTCCCCCGCTCCGCCGACCTGACAACCTCGCATGTTTCAACACAGGGCCGCACATAAGGCGCAGCCCTGTGTGCCGCCCTGATTTGGAAGGGGTTACACCCCTCCCAAACAAACCCGAATCCTACCGCCCTGAAGGGCGGGGTTTCAACCGTTAAGGAAATTTTGATGAAAGGAAGCCGAAATGGACAAACCGACAAGTCAAACATGGCAGCTGACGGAACAACAGGCCGCAAGGCTGGAAGAACTGACCGATGCGGCATACCGCCGGCAGCTCGAGGGCGAAGAACCGGACGAACTGTCCGCCCTGACCGACCTTGCCCACATCAGGCCCATAGACGGCGAACAGGCTGCCTGGTTGCGCGAACTGTTTACATCATTTGCAATCGATGAGGCAACGCAGGCGGAATTATTTGCCCATCCCTGGGGCATACGGATTTTCGATTTCGGCTCTACCAATTATTATGTCCGCGCCGACAGTGCTTTCTTCACCAAGGCCATAGAAACCGGAATCAGCAAACAAGGGCGGTGGATGCCTTTGGAAGACGTGTTGCGCCTTTACGGGCGCGCGCAGGGACAGGTGAAATAACCCGCCGATTCAGGCTATAAAACCAGTACGGCGTTGCCTGGCCTTGCCGTACTGTCTGCGGCTTAGCCGCCTTGTCCTGATTTTTGTTCGTCCACTCTATTTTAAATCCACTATACAGCCCGCCCCCGCACCGATTTGAACCGATACGGCGTTGCCAAACGCCCCAACCCATCCCGAACGCCATGCTGCATACCGACAACATCACATCATCCAAACCCGAACGCATCATCAGCGCGCAAGCCCTGTCGTCCCAGGAAGAACAGCTGGAACGCGCCCTGCGCCCCAAGCTGCTTGCCGACTACATAGGCCAGCACAAGGCCAAGGAACAACTGGAAATCTTTATCCGGGCGGCGAAAAAGCGCGGCGAAGCCTTGGACCACACCCTGCTTTTCGGCCCGCCGGGCTTGGGCAAAACCACCCTGGCCAACATCATAGCCAAAGAGTTGGGCGTGAACCTGCGCCAAACCAGCGGCCCGGTGTTGGAACGCGCCGGCGATTTGGCCGCGCTTCTGACCAACCTCGAGCCGCACGATGTGTTGTTTATAGACGAAATCCACCGCCTGAGCCCCGTGGTGGAGGAAATCCTCTATCCTGCTTTGGAGGACTACCAGCTCGATATCATGATAGGCGAGGGCCCGGCCGCCCGTTCGGTGAAAATCGACCTGCCTCCCTTCACGCTGGTCGGCGCGACCACCCGCGCGGGTATGCTGACCAACCCGCTGCGCGACCGTTTCGGCATTGTTTCGCGCTTGGAGTTTTACAGCCACGCCGATTTGGCCACCATAGTCCGCCGTTCGGCGCAACTGCTGCAGTTGGACATGGACGAATCGGGCGCGATGGAAGTGGCCAAACGCAGCCGGGGCACGCCGCGCGTCGCCAACCGCCTGTTGCGCCGCGTGCGCGATTATGCCGAAGTGAAGGGCGACGGCAGCATCAGTGCGAAAACCGCCGATGCCGCGCTGTCCATGCTGGATGTGGACGCGGTAGGCCTGGACGTGATGGACAGGAAGTTTCTCGAAGCGGTATTGCACAAGTTCGGCGGCGGGCCCGTGGGTTTGGAAAATATTGCCGCCGCCATAGGCGAATCCACCGACACCATTGAAGACGTTATCGAACCTTATTTGATTCAGCAGGGTTTTTTGCAGCGCACGCCGCGCGGCCGCATGGCCACCGAAATCTGCTATCTGCATTTCGGCCTGCCCGCAGGCAAATAATCCGGCGGCAGGGTTTTGTATAGCAGATTAAAATAAAAATGAGACAAGGCGGCAAGGAGAGACGTGTGCGTATGGTATATAAGGGCGTTGGCGACGATTTTGCCTTGCGATGTTTCAATATACGGGGCTGCATCTAAGGTGTAGCCCCGATTCTGCCGCCCTGAAGGGCGGGGTTGCAACCATTAAGGAAGTTTTGATGAAAAAGGCGACCGCCCTTATCATTTGTTTGTCCCTTGCCTTCAATATTTTATTGAAAGTATTTGATTTTACCTTATGGCCCTTCCGCATCCACGATGAGGAAAAGGTCCGCCAAGAAGCATCCCGCGTCGCCCGGTCGGCACAAGCCCTGCAAAATTCCGGCCGCAGGCTGATGACCCGGGACAATCCTTCCCCCTACGGCCTGACTATGGGCGCGGCCACGGTGGCCGATGCGCGGAGGAAATATCCGCAACTGGCCAAGGCGATATCCAGTACCATCAGTTTCCACGGGGAAAAAGTTCCTATGAACAATGCCTACACCATGCACGATGAAGACGGCGCGCTGATAACTTTCCAGTTTGACGACCACGACGACACTTTGCAAAATATTATGCTGTTATCTTCTCCCCAACCCTATGCGCGGCTGAAAAAAACGTTTGATGCCAAATATCCGCCCCTCAAGCGTTTTACCCGCGAGGAGTTTGAAGCCTATAATCCTTTCGGGGTGGATTTCGAGCATCAGGACCGTTGGTGGGCCAGGGCCAAACCCGACTTTGCCATCTACAAACAGGGCGATACGGTCATTCTTCTCGGTATCAATGAGGACCGCGCCAAGGGCAGCATTATCATGTACCGCAACAGCAGTTATATTCCGGTATTGAAGAAAAAGCTGCAGGCTCTGAAAGGCGGCAGGCGCAAACCGCCCGCCGAAAAAGTCATATAATCTGCGGCCCGGGGGGTGGATGTATGCGGCTTTTTATTTAAGATATATGATATTTAAGGAAATTTTGATGAAATTTCTATTTTTTCCTATTGCCTGCGCCATGTTGGCCGCCTGTTCCTTTGAAGTGGGCGAAACTGTTTATACCGACAATAGTGCCGCCATACGGGCCGCGGCAGACGCGCAGGCAAAACAGGCCGTCCATCCCGACAATCCCTCCCCCTACGGCCTGACTATGGGCAGGGCCACGGTGGCCGATGCCTTAAAAATACATCCGCAGTTGGCCAAGGCATCTTCCAGCACCGTAGGCTTGGGCGAAAACGGTACGCCCGTGCCTATGAACAATGCCTATATGATGACCGATGCGGACGGTTCGGTCATTGTTTTCCAATTCGACGATACGTACGGCACGCTGCAAAACATTATGCTGATTCCGGCCAAAAAGCCCTTCCCGCAAGTAAAAAAAGAATTGGACGCGCTTTATCCGCCGCTGAAGCGGTTAAGCCGCGAAGAGTTTGAAGTCATAGGCCCCCGGGGCATGGATTTCGACAATCAGGCAGAGTGGTTAGACAAATATAAATCCAATATCGCCTTCTACAAACAGGGCGACACGCTGATTGTGGCCGCCGTCAGCACACCCACGCCCAAGGAAAGTGTCGTGATGTACCGCAACAGCAGCTATATCCCCGTATTAAAGGAAAAAGCGGCAGGAATCACAACCCGTATGCTGCCTGAACGGCAATAGGCAAAAACAATCGGTTATAATGCCGCCCCAAACCGCGAAAGGCCGTCTGAAAGCGTTTCAGGCGGCCTTCGAAGAAAGACCAACATGAAACCCACCATCATCGAAAAACTGCAACAACTGTCCGACCGCCTGGAAGAAGTAACCGCCCTGCTCGGCTCGCCCGACGCGACTTCCGACCTGGACAACTACCGCAAACTCACGCGCGAACACGCCGAAATCACCCCCGTGGTCGAAACCTTCCGCCAATACACGCAGGCGCAAAGCGACTTGGCCGATGCCGAAGAAATGCTGGCCGACCCCGAAATGAAAGACTTTGCCGCCGAAGAAATCGAAGCGGCCAAAGCCAAAATCGACACGCTGGACACCGAACTGCAAAAACTCCTATTGCCCAAAGATGCCGACGACGACAAAAACATCTTCATAGAAGTGCGCGCCGGAACGGGCGGAGACGAAGCCGCGCTGTTTGCCGGCGATTTGCTGCGCATGTACAGCCGCTACGCCGAACGCAACCGCTGGCAGGTCGAAATCGT
>JAUMUU010000164.1 GCA_030530545.1 Neisseria sp.
AATCAGGGCAACACACAGGGCTGCGCCTTATGTGCGGCTCTGTGTGTTGAAACATCTACTATAGTTCAGCCGTTTTGGAAGCATACCAGGCGGCCGGTATCGATTTTGACGCGGACTTCGCTGCCTTGGAAATCGGCGGGAAGGTTGATTTCCAATTGGCCGAAAACCGGGTGCAGGATGCGGCCGGCCGTGCGGGTGGGAAGGCGGTGAATCGAGGTGATGGGGCAGTTTTCCCCGTCGGGGGCGATGTGTATGGCCTCGGGCGGCAGGTAGCGGTGTTCGTCCACGTTGCGGCAGCCCAAAAGGCGGGCGGCGGCGGCGCTGCACGGCCGCGAGGCCACTTGCGCCGGCTTGCCCTGCTGTATCAGGCGGCCTTGGTCCATCAGGGCGATTTGGCCGGCCATGAAAAAGGCTTCTTCGGGGTCGTGTGTAACCAATACGGCCGGAATGTCCAGCCGGGCGGTCTGGCTCAGGGTCAGTTCGCGCAGGCTTTGCCTAAGGCCGGTATCCAGGCTGGAAAAGGGTTCGTCCAGTAACAGGAGTTTGGGCTCGGCTATCAGTGCGCGGGCGAGGGCGGCGCGCTGCTGCTCCCCGCCCGACAAGGTGGCCGGCTTGCTCTCGCTTTCGCCCGCCAGCCCCACCCTCTCCAGCATTTCTTCCGCCGCCGCCCGCGCCTGTTTGGCGGGAACGCCCCGCATTTTCAGGGCAAAGGCGGTGTTTTGCCAAACGTTCAGGTGAGGCAGCAGGGCGTAGTCTTGAAACATGAAGGCGATGCGGCGTTTTTCCGGCAGGCGGCGGGTGATGTCTTCGCCGTCCAGCAGGATTTGCCCGCCGTCGGGGGCGGTCAGGCCGGCCGTTATGTTCAGCAGGGTGGATTTGCCGCAGCCCGATGGGCCCAATACGGCCAGCAGGCTGCCTTTGGCCACATTCAGGCTGATTTGGTCGGCAACGGTCTTGCCTCGGAAGTGTTTGCTGATGTTTTTGAGTTGGAACATGGCGGTATGCTTTCACGGCCGGAAATGCGGCCGCCCGGTATGGGAAAAAAGGTTGCCCGCGCCGTCTGAAAACCGGTTTCAGACGGCCTTTTTGCCTTATTTTTCGCCTTTTTCGGGGCGTTTCCAGCCTTCTATCACGCTTTGGCGGGCGCGGGCTATGCTTAATCGTCCGGGCGGGCAGTCGCGGGTGATGGCGCTGCCGGCGGCGGTGGTGGCGTAATCGCCTATGCGGACGGGGGCGACCAGCACGTTGTTTGAGCCTATGCGTACCCCGCTGCCTATGACCGTGCGGTGTTTGTTTACGCCGTCGTAGTTGGCGGTAATCGTGCCCGCGCCTATGTTGGTTTGGCCGCCTATGTCCGCGTCGCCGATATAGGTCAGGTGGTTGGCCTTGCTGCCTTGGCCTATGTGGCTGTTTTTGACTTCGACAAAATTGCCGATATGCACATCGTCGGCCAGCCTGGCATTCGGCCGCAAACGGGCGTAGGGGCCGATTTGGGCGTTGCGGCCGACTTCGCAGCCTTCAATATGGGAAAAGGGGGCGATGACGGCATTATCGGCGATTTTGGCATTTTTGATGAAGCAGTGCGCGCCTATATGCACATTGTCGCCCAATTCGGTTTCGCCCTCCATAACCACGCCCACATCGATAACCACATCTTCCCCGTGCTTCAATCTGCCGCGCAAATCGAAGCGGGCGGGGTCGCGCAGGGTCAGCCCGGCCGCAGTCAGCCTGTCGGCCTGTTGCCGCTGGAAGGCGCGTTCGATTGCGGCCAGTTGGGTTTTGTCGTTCACGCCCGCCGCCAGATACGATGCCGATACCGGCACGGTATGGACGTTTACGCCCTCGGCCGCCGCCATGCCGACCAGGTCGGTCAGATAATATTCGCCCTGGGCGTTGCCCTTGTCCAGGCGGTTCAGCCATCCGGCCAGCCGGGCATTGGGCAAAACCAAAATGCCGGTATTGGTTTCGCGTATGGCCTTTTGGGCGGCATCGGCATCTTTTTCTTCGACTATGGCGGTTACGCGGCCGTTTTCGCGCACGATGCGGCCGTAGCCTGCCGGATTGTCGGGCAGGTCGGTCAGCAGGCCCACTTCGCCGGCATCAGTGTCCAGCAGCCGCTTCAGCGTGGCCGCGTCTATCAGCGGCACATCGCCATAGAGGACCAGGGTGCGGCCGCTTGGGGGCAGGTGGGGCAGGGCGGTTTTGAGGGCGTGGCCCGTGCCCAGCTGTTGCGCCTGCACCGCCCAGTTTACCTTGCGGTTTACCCTGGCACGGACTTCTTCCGCACCGTGGCCTATGACGGCCGTGATGCTGTCCGGCCCCAGGCTTTGCGCCGTGTCTATGACGCGCTCCAACATGGTCTGCCCGCCGATTTCGTGCAGCACTTTGGGCAGCCTGGAATGCATGCGCGTGCCTTTGCCGGCGGCGAGGATGACGATATGCAGGGTTTGGGGCATGATATTGTTTTCCTTTTTCGGGGTTGCACATTAGGCTTCGATAACGAAGCCGCGCGGGAAGGTTTTTTCGCAATAGTGGCATTTTAGCTTGGTCTGGCCGTTTTGGCTGCGGACGTAAAAGCGGCTTTTGACCGGCTCGCCGTGGCTGGCGCAGTTGGCGTTGGGGCAGCGGAACACTTCGGCGATTTCGTCGGGCAGGGTCAGATGGCGTTTGGCCCTTACTTTGAAGTTTTCTATGGTGTTCACCGTGGCTTCGGGGGCGAACAGCGCCAGACGGTTGGCGGCGGCATCGTCAAACGCCACGCCGGAAATTTTGATGATGTCTTTGCTGCCTTGGGTTTTGCTGGGCAGGTTGAAACCTACGGTTACGGCGCTGCCGTAGTGCAGCAGTTTGAACTGGCGCAGGATGGCCAGTCCGAGTCCGGCAGGAATGTGGTCTATGACGGTGCCGTTTGCGATGGCTTCGACGCTGAGTTTTTTGCTTTCCATGTTCTCTTCCTTACACTTCTTCGTTCAACACCAGCGACAAAATCGCCATGCGGGCGTAAACGCCGTTGGTCGCCTGCTCGAAATAGTAGGCGT
>JAUMUU010000165.1 GCA_030530545.1 Neisseria sp.
TTTGAATAGGCCATAATGGGTCGGATTGTATCTGAAATTAAGTATGTTGGCTATAGGTTCACCCCAAAGGACGATGAAATCATAATTTAGGACAAACCATTTATATTCATCCGGCAGGGCGATATGAAACCGCTCCTCTTGGGCGGTAATCCATTCTTTTTGCACCCTGTTGCTCATCCTTCCCAAACCGTCAGGCAGACCCGACATGGCCCGCCTTATCTCTTCTTTAATCAAATCATCCATTTGAACACTACCAAATCTAAACTTGCTATGCCTAATCCTCCTAATTTAAGATACAGGCACAAATTTGATACTGATTTTTATAATGGATTAAAATCGCAAGGCTACAGCGTTGCCAACGCCCTTATGTACTACTATCCATACACAGCTCTCGTTGCCGCCTTGTCTCATTTTTATTCTAATCCACTATATACTTTGGAGTTTGCCATGCCTGTACGCACCCTATTGCTTTTCGGCCTTGCTGCGGCCTTGTGCTGGACTGCGGCCGATATACTGCTGGTGGGTTTTCCCCGACTGCCGCCAACCGCCGCCCCGTTTGCGCCCGATGTGGCGGCAGCCTTGGCGGACGATGCCGATATGGCCGCACTGATGTTGGGCGGTTCGCCCGAACGCCTGTTTTGGGGCGTGTTGCCCGCCACATTCAGCATCATACTGTATCTGGCCGCATCTTGGGGCGTATACCGCCTGATGCGCCCCTCCGCCCTTGCCAAGGCGGCATGGCTGCTGCTGTTGTGTTCCTATGCCTGGTCGCCGCTGGGTCATGCGGGCTTTTACTATGTGGGCATGGCCGCGCAAGGGCTGGCCGCCGCCCCGCCCCATGCACAGGGGATTTTTTTGGCGCAATTCCGGCATTTTATGGATATGTTGGCCGTGCATTGGCTGGCGGCGGTAGGACTATCAATACTTGCTTGGACAGCGGTATTGCTGCAAACCCTGCGCGGCCGGACCATACTGCCGAAATGGGCGGCCTTGTTCAACCCCGTTCCGGTCGGTGTGGCTATAGCGCTGGGTTGCAGTTTTTTCCCCGAATCTGTCGCAGCGGCATCTTTGGGCGGGGCTTCGCTGAATGCGGCGCAATTGGTTTTTTTTGCCACGGCCTGGTGTTTGGTCAAAAAAACGCAATAATGCCCCATCACCCCATTTTTCCGTTTGGAATTATTGGCCATATGGCGCGATAGGCATTATCATATCGTCGGTACGGGAAGGCTTGTATGCCGAATATCCGAATGCCGCAAACCCAATCAATCCCCCATAGGCAAAAAGGAGGTTTTATGAACAGTTGGTTTATCGCCGCATCCGCCATTTTGATTATCGAATTGTTTGTCGGTACGATTTATCTGTTGGTTGTGAGCGCGGCTTTGTTTGGAGCGGGTTTGGTGGCGGGTTTGACGGGCAATGCGGATGCGGCCATGCTGACGGCGGCGGTGTTGTCGGCATTGGGCGTATGGCCGGTTTACCTGAACCTGAAAAAACGCCGCCTGCCCAAAGCGGCGGCAGACAGCGTGCCGGACGATTTAGACATAGGCCAGACCGTGCATGTCCTGCGCCACCTTCACGGCGATATATACGAGGTGTCTTACCGGGGCGCGCAATGGCAGGCCCGCTTTAACGCCGGCCCGAATAATCCCGTCCGGTCGGATTCGGATGCCGTCATCACCGGCAAAAACGGTAATGTTTTGCTGATTCAGCCAAATTGACTATAAGGAAAACGATATGCAGCTTTTACAAAATGTCCCCTTTCTGATTCTGATTGCGGTCGTTATTTTCGGCTTCAAATCACTGGTGGTCGTCCAGCAGCAACAGGCCTGTATAGTCGAAAGGCTGGGCCGTTTCCATAAAATCCTCAACCCCGGGTTGAATTTTCTGATTCCCTTTATAGACCGCGTCGCCTACCGCCACACTTTAAAGGAAGTGCCGCTGGACGTGCCCAGCCAAGTCTGCATCACCCGCGACAATATTCAGCTTACCGTGGACGGCATTATTTATTTCCAAGTAACCGACCCCAAACTGGCTTCGTATGGTTCGAGCAATTATATTATGGCCATTACCCAGCTGGCGCAAACCACGCTGCGCTCGGTCATAGGCCGTATGGAAATGGATAAAACCTTTGAAGAACGCGAAGAAACCAACCGCGCCGTCGTCGCCGCGCTGGACGAGGCCGCCGTGTCTTGGGGGGTGAAGGTTTTGCGTTATGAAATTAAGGATTTGGTGCCGCCACAAGAGATTTTGCGCGCCATGCAGGCACAAACCACGGCCGAGCGCGAAAAACGCGCCCGCATCGCCGAATCGGAAGGTCGCAAAATCGAGCAGATTAATTTGGCCAGCGGTCAGCGCGAAGCGGAAATCCAGCAGTCGGAAGGCGAGGCGCAGGCTGCCATCAATGCGTCCAACGGCGAAAAAATCGCCCGCATCAACCGCGCACAGGGCGAGGCCGAGGCCTTGCGGCTGGTGGCCGAGGCCAATGCGGACGCTATCCGCCAAATCGCCGCCGCGCTGCAAACCCCGGGCGGCAACGAAGCCGTCAATCTGAAAGTGGCCGAGCAGTATGTGGCCGCATTCGGCAATCTGGCCAAAGAGAGCAATACGCTGATTATGCCCGCCAATGTCGCGGAAATCGGCAGCCTGGTAGCGGCGGGGTTGAAGATTGTGGAAGGCAATAAGATTGTTGTGAAATAAACAGCTATCTTGGCGGCATCTTCCCCTTGCGGCAGCTTGGGGCAGATGCCGCACAGGGGTTTTACCGGCATTTCGGAGGCAAAGTTGATATCTCGACAATTATTTCGTATAAAACAATTATTTATTCTTGATATTCTATAGTAGATTAAAATTGCAACAACACACAGCACACTCATCTAATCGACATCAACATTGCCGTATACTTCAAGTACAAAAAATCCAAGCAGCTTCTTTTGCACTATCTTTCTTTATTTACAATAAACTATCTACATTTTCATAGCCCGGCATAACTGCTAATCTACATCAGCCCCTAATTTAAAACCAGGACTGCGTTGGCTA
>JAUMUU010000166.1 GCA_030530545.1 Neisseria sp.
GGTTTGGCGGAAAACCATATCGGCAAAAATTTGTCGGCGGTTCATCAAAATTTCCTTAATGGCTGAACCCCCGCCCTTCAGGGCGGTAGGATTCGGGTTTGTTCGGGGGGTATAGCTCCCTTCCAAATCAGGGCGACACACAGGGCTGCGCCTTATGTGCGGCCCTGTGTGTTGAAACATGCTGCTCCCGAATGTTTGAAGTCCATACTTGGGGCGGAATGATGATGCACATCCGCCCCGATAAGGCGTTTAGGGCATTTCCAGCCGTTTGCCGGACTGCTGCGCCCTGAGCACTTCGTCCATTATCGCGCCTGCGGTGATGTAACCCTCGAGGTTGGCCGCGCAAAAGTTTTTTTTGCCATAACGTTTGAAACGCATCACACCGTCATTGACCGCCTCTTTGGACAGGGCGGCGGCCTTTTTCTGGTCGAACACGCCCCTGCATTCAACCGCCATGGCTTTTTCGGCCTTGGCCGCCACGCCTTCCCTAAAGCCGCAGGTGGTTTCCAGATAGCGGTTGAATGCACCGCCCTGCAGCATGTGTTGGCAAAAATCGGTGCGGCTGCGTATGTTGCGTACGGGGTCGGCTTGGGCAGCCAAAGGCAGGCAGGCAAGAAAAAGGGGAATGAATTTTTTCATCAAAATTTCCTTAACGGTTGAAACCCCGCCCTTCAGGGCGGTAGGATTTGGGTTTATTTGGAAGGGGTTACACCCCTCCCAAATCAGGGCGACACACAGGGCTGCGCCTTATGTGCGGCTCTGTGTGTTGAAACATGATGATTTCCTGACAAACGGTGAAACGGGACTAAGGCGGAAGCTTCCATGACTGTTTGATATTATATAGCCAAACGCATATCAGGAGGTTTGCGGCGGGGGCAGCAGGGAAGAGACAAAATCCCGCCATTGCAGGGAAAGGCCCGCGTTGATGGCGGCCAGCGTGTCCCAAAAATAGAAAAACGGCGGGTCTTGCACGCCTTCTTGTTCGGCCAGCCCTTCATTCCATGCGGCTTCCCAAAGGAAAAAGCCCATGGCCGCCTCTTGGCGGTACAGATGCGGGGTGTTTTTGAATTTTTTGCGTTGGTATGCGGCCTGCCGCCCGTATTGCTGCGCCAGTTCGGCAGACGGCAGGCCGCCTTGGAAAAAGGCGCGGGTTGCGGCGGGATAGTCGAACAGCATTTGATGGCTTTTGCTGTAAGGGCGGACGTATGTTTCTAAAAAATCCAAGGTTTTCAAGATGATTTTTTGTATGGGGACGCGCTCGAAGAACCCTGTATCGTCTGCCCAATCTTCCGTCAAAATGGTTTCGAAACCCGTATAGGCCCGCAATTCGGCCAACTGTCCGGGGGTCATGGGCCGGATTGCGCCCATGTCGTCCAGCCGCATGTCGCGGTATAGTGCGAATGCCCGGGGAAGTTTCGGGTCATATTGCGCCAGGGCCTGCAAGAAGGCCTGTTCGTGCGCCGGGGGGCGGTGGGGCGCATACGGGGCAAGGAAGTCGCGCGCCTGAAGCAGGGAAATCAGGCCGCCGCCGGGCGGATAGTGCGGTTTGGTGTGTTGCCGCGTCCACGGGCTGTTTGGGCTTTGGATGTAAGCCCAAGCCTGCCGGTGGGCCTGATACAGTTCTTCCGTATGGGGCGGGCTGTCGTTTTCCAGCAATGCGGTTTGGATGAAATCCAGGCAGATGCGTAAGTACAGATAGGCCGTCATGATGATTTTCCTGTTTGGCCGTATGCGGCGGGCGGGGCGCAAAATATCCTGCCCCGCCCGTTTCGGCCGTCCGATCCGCCCTATTTTGCCCAAACTACTGTTTCGGACGCATCGCGGCGAGGTTTCGGGGAAATGTCGCGGGCGCGGTAGCCGAAGGTGGCGGCGACGGATACGCCGTATTCGGCGGGGTCTAGCAGCCCGGCCCCGGCGAGGATTTCATTCACGGCTTTATAGTCCATGCCTTCTATCGGGCAGGAGTCTATGCCCAGCATTGCCGCGCCGGTAAGCATGTTGGCCAGCGCGATATAGGTCTGCTTGCCCGCCCAGTCGAACAGGGCGCGTTCGTCGTCGGCAACGGGCATGTCGTGGGTTTGGAAACTGCGGTAGCGGTCGTATGCCGCTTTGCGCTCTTCGGGTGTGAAGCCGCGCCTGTCCATGAGTTCGCGGAAGAACTCGCTGTCGTAGCGGGCGTGTTTTTTGGCAAGGATGATGACGATGTGGCTGGCATCCGAGACGGTGGTCTGCATCCCCCATGCCACGGGTTTGATTTTTTCGCGCAATTCTTTGTTTTGTATCACCAAAAATTTCCACGGCTCAGAACCGACGGAACTGGGCGAGAGGCGGCCGAAGTCGAGGATGGCGGCGAAATCTTCGGCACTGATTTTGCGCGCGGGGTCGTAATGGCGGGTGGAGACGCGGCGTTTGAAGATTTCTAGGGCTTGTTCGCGGGTCAGTATCATGATGTTTCCTTTCGGGGTTGGTGTTTTTTGCGGATAGGACGCAGGTTATTAATATAGGAAGGCCGTTTGAATGCGTCAAGTCCGGTTTGGCCTTGCGGCCCAGCCGCGCCGATTGGCGGGAAGGCCGGGTATGAATGTAACGCGTTGGGCGGGCTGCCGCTCTACGGCGCGGCACAGGATTTGCCGTCCGTCATCGGCATCCTGATGCTGATGGGCATCGTTACCAAAAACGCCATCCTGCCGGTTGGTTTCATTATCGAAAAACGGCGGCACGGGCGGCTACGCGGCAGTGAAGCTGCCAAGGCGTGCCTGTATCCATGTTATGATTGATGATTAAAGCGTTATACAAATCATCCTTCCCATTTTTCAGGCAGTCCGACCATGAAACCGTGCCTTGGCAAAAAAGCCCGCGAAGGAAGACCGACCCGAAAAACCGCCCAAGACCGGCATCATTGTGTATTATTTGTGCCTGCAAGCCTGTATCGCCATCCCCGTTTTGGCGGACAGCGGTTTCGCCCTGAGTCTTAAAGCCAACATACTTAATTTCAGATACACTACGACCCATTATGGCCTATTCAAA
>JAUMUU010000036.1 GCA_030530545.1 Neisseria sp.
CTGCTGGCGGGCGCGTTTGACGAGAAATTGTCCGACATCAAACCCGATGCGGGCAGCATCAAATGGGCGGAAAAGGCCACCATAGGCTATTACCCGCAAGACCACGAAAACGATTTCGACTGCGACATGGATTTGACCGAATGGATGCGCCAATGGGGGCAGGAAGGCGACGACGAACAGGTGATACGCGGCACGCTGGGGCGGCTGCTGTTCGGCAGCAACGACGTGGTGAAAAAAGTGAAGGTGTTATCCGGCGGCGAAAAAGGCCGTATGCTCTACGGCAAACTGCTGCTGCTGCGCCCCAATGTGCTGATTATGGACGAACCGACCAACCACATGGACATGGAAAGCATAGAATCGTTGAACATGGCCTTGGAAAAATACAAAGGCACGCTGATTTTCGTGTCGCACGACAGGCAGTTCGTCTCTTCGCTGGCCACGCAGATTATCGAGTTGGACGGCAAGGGCGGCTATGAATATTATCTGGGCGATTACGAAGGCTATTTGGCGAAAAAAGGGATAGCGTAGGCAAGGTTTTCAGACGGCCTGAAAAGTGGGAAAAACAGCTTTTTGGCCGTCTGAAAAATTCATCAACACGCAGAAACAGGAAATAAAATGACGCCGTCCGTTCAAGACTATATTGCCGCATGGCGCGGCCGCATTCAGTACGTGGAAAAACCCTGGGTATTGTTCGAACACGGCACCTGCGTGATTCTCATGCAGCCGGCAGAAGACTTGGCGGCGCAGGCGCAGGAGCTGATGCGCGAATGGGGCGGTGTGGCCGTCGGCACGCCGTCTGCCGACTTCGGCGTAACGGAACTGGCAAACAATGCCGGCTGGGTGGTAACGGGACACCACAATAATATTTTGAATTTCGTTTTTCCCGACGAAGGCCGGGATAAAGAAGAATTTGCCATAGGCTTGATTGGGCGTTCATATCGCGCGGCCGATGCGGACGGCCTGAAAATCGTCCATATCGAAGACCATCGCGGCGCGTAATCATGTCCGACACCCCGCCAACAAAAGGAAAAATCATGCTGCAACAACACCTTGCCTTTTCGGACGAATATGACGGTTTGGCCGCCTATGCGACACTTTGGGGCAACACCGTTCCCGTGCTGCTGGATGCAGGCGAACTGTCGGACAATTATGAAGACGGCGAAGACGCGCTTTACGACCCCGCCGCCGCAGACCGGATATTCGGCAACAAAATCCCGTATCAAAAGATTGAAACAGCGTTGGCATGGATAGAAAACAACCGCGAAAAAATCATCAATTTCGCGCTGGACTGTGAAAACTTTGTCGAAAACTTCAACGATTGGGCAGCCGGAGAAATTGCCAAAAAAGGCAAAGCCGTATTGTATGACGGCACGGTTTTGACTGCCGAAGCGGACAGACAGGAAATCATCGGCAGCATCTTCCTGTCCGGCGTATTTCTGGATGTGGATTTTGACGATAAAACCGTGGGCGGTTTCAGCATAGACCTATGCACAGAACCCGACTATTTCGGCGGCCACATGCTCAACATAGAAGTGGACGAAGGCGGGGAAATGTCGTTTGGCGGCATGAACGGCTGAAACCGCATTCAGACAATCGCCCCCATCCGAATATTTTTCAGCCGCCCAAGAGCCCTTATGTCATCATAAAGATCTTTTCCGCGTCAAAAGCACATCCCCACCCCGTCCGATTATGAACCAACAAACCTGTTTCCATTGCGGCCTGCCCGTCCCCCAAGGCACGCACCTGCCGATTCACTACGGACAACGCGAAGAACCCGCCTGCTGCATAGGCTGCCAAACCGTGGCACAGGGCATAATCGATGCCGGTTTGGGCAACTACTACGCACAGCGCACGGCGGAGGCCGAACAGGCCGTATTGCCGCCGCCCGAAATATTGGAACAACTCAAACTCTACGACCTGCCCGACATCCAAAAAGACTTTGTCCAAACCCTGCCCGAAAACCGCCGCGAGGCCGTCTTGATGCTGGATGGCATCACCTGCGCCGCCTGCGTCTGGCTGATAGAGCAACGCCTGCAGCGGCGGGAAGGCGTATTGTCTGCCGAACTCAATTACAGCAGCCACAAAGCGCGCATATTTTGGGACGAAGGCCGCGTCAGACTGTCCGACATCCTGCTGGACATCCGCAACACCGGCTACCGCGCCCTGCCCTACGAGGCGCACCGGGCAGAAGAGGCCTGGCGCAAAACCCGCCGCCGCGAACAAATCCGGCTGGGCGTGGCCGGATTGTGCATGATGCAGAGCATGATGCTGGCCATGGCCACCTATTTCAGCAAGGGCGAAGAAGAAAGCATAGCCCCGTTTTTGGGGCTGATACACGGCGGCAGCCTGATTTTGACCCTGCCCGTGGTATTTTATTGCGCATTACCGTTTTACCGGGGCCTGATACGCGACCTGAAAAACCGCCGGGCAGGCATGGACACCCCCATCGCCCTGTCCGTCTGGCTGGCCTTCGGGGCGGGCGTATACGCATTGTGGCGCAATGCGGGACAGGGGATTTATTTCGAAGGCCTGTCCATGCTTGTGTTCTTACTGCTGACGGGGCGGTTTGTCGAACAGGGCGCGCGCCGCAAAGCGGGGGATGCGGTAGAAAGGCTGGGCAAACTCGTACCCGCCTTCTGCCACCTGCTGCCCGACTACCCCCATAGCGAACACAGCCGCGAGGCCGCCGTGGTGCAACTGCGCGCGGGCGATGTCCTGCTGGTCAAGGCGGGCGAAGTCATACCGGCGGACGGAACGGTTTTATCGGGCGAAAGCGAGGCCGACGAGGCCATGCTGACCGGCGAAAACCTGCCCGTGGCCAAGCGGGAGGGCGACACAGTAACGGCCGGCACACTCAACACGGCGGGCCCGCTGGTCGTCCGCGCCGACAAAGTGGGCGGCGGCACGCGGCTGGCGCACATCGTCCGCCTGCTGGACAAGGCACTGTCGCAAAAACCGCGCCTGGCGGTATTGGCCGACCATTACGCCTCGCGCTTTATCGGCGGCATGATTGCCTTTGCCCTGCCGGTGTTTCTCGGCTGGTGGCTGTATACCGATGTGCATCAGGCTTTGTGGGTTACGGTTTCGCTGCTGGTGATTACCTGCCCCTGCGCCTTGTCGCTGGCCACACCCGCCGCACTGGCCGCCTCGACGGGCAACCTGGCGCGGCGCGGCGTGCTGGTGGCGGGCGGGCAGGCTTTGGAGGCACTGGCCGCCGCCACCGACGCGGTGTTCGACAAAACCGGCACGCTGACCGAGGGGCGGCCGTCGGTGCGGCGCATCCTGACCCCGGGCAGCCTGACGCAAGACGAGGCGGTACAGGTGGCGCAGGCTTTGGAGGCGCAATCGGAACACCCCGTCGCGCGCGCCATCGCGGCACTGCCTTCTTCGGGCGGCCTGGACATCCGCGTTATCCGGCGGACCAACCATATCGGCGGCGGCGTGGAGGCCGAACTGTCCCTGAACGGCAAAACGGGGGTGTGGCGCATAGGCAAACCCGGTTTCGCCGCCGAAATCCCAACCGGCGGGGCGGACGTACCGGCACACAACGGCACTTTGGCGGTCCTGGCCGGGGATGGCGGGATTGAGGCCGTCTTTCTGCTGGACGACCCGCCCAAAGCCGCCGCACAAGATATGGCGGCAGAATTGAAACGGCAGGGTTTGAAGCTGCATATATTGAGCGGAGACCGCCGCGCCGCCGCCGAACCCCTGGCGCGGGAGCTGGGCATGGATGCCTTGCGCGCCGAGGCCTCGCCCGAGGACAAATTGGCCTATGTCCAAAACCTGCAGCATCAGGGCGGCAAGGTGCTGATGGTGGGCGACGGCATCAATGACGCGCCCGTGCTGGCCGCCGCCGATGTGTCGGTGGCCGTGGCGGGCGGGGCGGATGTGGCGCAGGCGGGGGCGGACATTGTGCTGCTGAACGATGATTTGACGCTGATTCCGCAGGCGCGGCGGCAGGCGGGGCGGACGGCCGCCGTCATCAGGCAGAACCTGGCCTGGGCGGCCGCCTACAATTTGGTCGCCGTACCGCTGGCGGCCGCAGGCTGGGTAACGCCCTGGCTGGCGGCCTTGGGCATGAGCCTGAGTTCTCTGCTGGTATTGGCCAACGCCTTGAGGTTGAGGTAGGCGGCCGGACCACACAAAAAAAGGAGGTTATCATGTTTCCATACATAGGGCGGATTCTGACGGAATCCGCGATTCTGCCGCTAATCCTGCTTGCCCCTGCCGGGGCCGCTGCGGCCGAACCCGTAGAAACCGCCCTTTCCCCCAACGGCAAAATCCATATCCTGCAAAGCGAAACCGAAGACGGCTATATACTCTATACCCGCCTTTCGGGCGGCAGCGTCAAGGAATGGACGGCCACCCCGCGCAAACCCGAAATCCTATGGTATGGCAACATTGCATCCGTCCGTATTGACGGCGGCAATTATTATGCTACAGACGAATTTACCGACGGCAAACGCCGCCATACCGCCTACAACCTGGTCGCCCTGCACCGGCCGGACGGCTGCTATCTCGGCACGGATGCGGACGGCAGGATTGCCGCCGCCAAACTGTTCGGCGGAAAAAACGGCATCCGCCGCCTGCACCTGCCCGATATGGCGCGCGACACCGCCACCCCGCTGGCCGCGCTGGACTACCAGGCCACGCGCTTCCTGCCCGACGGCAGTTTGAAAATCGCCTATACCGCCCGCAACGGCAAAACGGCGGAAAAAATATTCAAACGGCCCTGTAATTTTTGAAATCGGGGCTTGTCTGCCCCGGTTTCAATCAAACCGATTGCAACCCTATAGGAGGCCTGACCCGTGCAATGCCACATCGTTTGGGATAAGACATGGTTTGCGGGCAAAGGGCGGCCCTGTCCCAAGCCCGCCGCCTGCACGCTTTATACCCAGCTTTACCTGCCCGACGGCGGTTGGAGCATCGTTTTGGGATTTTCCGACACACCGCCCGAAATGCCGGATGGCGAGTGCATGGCGGACAAGGTTTGTTTCCTTGTAGAATCCGCCCCGCACGAACTGCTGCAGCCGGGTTTCGCCTTCGACTTTATGAGCGGCGGCCATGTGGTCGGCCGCTGCACCGTTATCGCCCCATCACTTTCAGGATAAACAAAATGACCGGAAAAACCGTACACTATTTGAAAGATTACCAAGCCCCCGCCTATCTGGTATCGCAAACCGACCTGTCTTTCGACATAGGCGCGGAACACACGGACATCACCGCCGCCGTGCGCTTCCTGCCGCAGCGTGCGGGCGAACCGCTGGTGTTGGACGGTTCGGCCGAACTGTCGTTGCTTACATTGGACGGCAAAGTGGTGCAATATGAATTGGACGAAAAAAACGGCAGGCTGACCATCCCCAACCCGCCGTCCGAACCCTTCACGCTGACCATAGTTACCCGCGTTTATCCGTCCGAAAACAAAACCCTGATGGGGCTGTACGAAAGCGGCGGCAACCTTTACACCCAATGCGAACCCGAAGGCTTCCGCAAAATCACCTACTATCCCGACCGCCCCGACGTGATGGCCGTCTTTACCACCACCATCATCGCCGACAAAGCGCGTTATCCCGTCCTGCTTTCCAACGGCAACCAAACGGACGGCGGCGAACTGCCCAACGGACGGCATTGGGCGAAATGGCAGGACCCGTTTAAAAAACCGAGCTATTTGTTCGCGCTGGTGGCGGGCGATTTGGCCGTAAACCGCGACACCTTCGCCACCCGCAGCGGCCGCGAAGTCGCCATCGCCTTCTATACCCGCAGGGAAGACGCGGATAAAACCGCCTTCGCCGTAGAAGCCCTGAAAAACGCGATGAAATGGGACGAAGACCGCTTCGGGCTGGAATATGATTTAGACATCTACATGGTCGTGGCCGTGGGCGACTTCAATATGGGCGCGATGGAAAACAAAGGGCTGAACATCTTCAATACGTCCTGTGTGCTGGCCGATTCCCGCACCGCCACCGATGCCGACTTCGCCCGCGTCGAAGCCGTTATCGCCCACGAATATTTCCACAACTGGACGGGCAACCGCGTTACCTGCCGCGACTGGTTCCAGCTCTCGCTCAAAGAAGGGCTGACCGTCTTCCGCGACCAGGAATTTTCCGCCGACCGCGCCAACGCCGCCGTCTGCCGCATCGAAAACGTCGCCCTGCTGCGCGCCCACCAGTTCCCCGAAGACGCAGGCCCCACCGCCCACCCCGTGCGCCCCGCCAGCTACGAAGACATGAACAATTTCTACACCATGACCGTGTACGAAAAAGGCGCGGAAGTCGTCCGTATGTACCACACTTTTTTGGGCGAGGAAGGCTTCCAAAAAGGTATGGGGCTCTATTTCCAACGCCACGACGGCCAGGCCGTTACCTGCGACGACTTCCGCGCCGCCATGGCCGATGCCAACGGCTTTGATTTCGAACAATTCGCCCTGTGGTACAGCCAGGCGGGTACGCCCGTGCTGGACATCGCAGGCCGTCCGAACGACAAGGGCGATTATGTCCTCACCATCAGACAAAGTATCCCGCCCACCCCCGACATGGCCGACAAACTACCCATGTCCATGCCCCTTGCCCTGGCTCTGTTCAGCCCCGAAGAAGGCAGCTTCGGCGAAAAAATCCCCTTCCGCCTGACACCGGACGGCGAAGCGCAAACCCAAGCCGTGCTGAACATCGCCGCCGCCGAACAGCAAATCACGCTCTACGGCGCAGGCCGCCCCGCCGTGCCGTCGCTGCTGCGCGGCTTCTCCGCCCCCGTCATCCTGAACTACCCCTACACCGACCGGGAACTCGGCATACTCCTGTCCGCCGACGACGACCCCTTCGCCAAATGGGAAGCAGCGCAAACCCTGTACCGCCGCGCCGTCCGCGCCAACCAAACCGCGCTTTCAGACGGCCTGCCCGCGCCCGAACACCCCGCGCTCATGCAGGCCTTGGAATACGTCCTAAACGCCGACTTCAACCCCGCCTTCCAGTCCCTGCTGCTGCAACTGCCGCCCGAAGCCGACCTGTGGGCGGAAGACGACAACATAGACCCCCTACTCGTCCACCGCGCGCGCGAAGCCCTGCTTGATGCCGTTGCCGCCCGCTTCCTGCCGCAATTCCGCACCCTGAACCACGAAGCCGCCGCCCAAGAACAGGCCGCCCCCGCCGCAACGCGCTACGAATACAGCCCCGATTTGGCGGGCTGGCGCGCCCTACGCAACACCTGCCGCGCCTACATCCTGCGCGCCGACCCGGGACATATCGCCGCCGTGGCCGAAAAATACGGCGACATGGCGCAAAACATGACCCACGAATGGGGCATACTCAACGCCATCAACCACATCGGCCGCCCCGAACGCGACCGCCTGCTGGCACAATTTGCCGACAAATTCGCCGACGACCCCTTGGTGATGGACAAATACTTCGCCCTGATTGCATCATCCCGCCGCGCCGACACCCCGCAGCAGATACAGGCCGCCCTGCAACACCCCGCCTTCAACCTGCAAAACCCCAACAAAGCGCGCGCCCTGCTCGGCACATTCAGCCGCAACGTCCCCCACTTCCACGCCCAAGACGGCACGGGCTACCGCTTTTTGGCCGACAAAATACTCGAAGCCGACCGCTTCAACCCGTCCCTGGCCGCACGGCTGGCGCACGCCTTCACCATCTGCCGCCGCCTCGAACCCGCCCGCCGCAAGCTGATGGCGGAACAACTGCGCCGCATCAAGGACGCGCCCGGCCTGTCGGGGGAAACAGGCGAAATAGTCGGAAAAATCCTGCAGGCGGAAAAAGATAGTGGATTGAAATCGCAATGATACGGCGTTGCCAACACCCTTATGTACTATCCGTATACAGCGGGTATTGCCGCCTTGTCCCATTTTTATTTTAATCCACCAGAATAACCGGCGTTTTTAAACCCAGCCCGCCCGCCAAAACAAAACCGCCCAAACAGGCGGTTTTTTGCATTCCTGACGGGACGAACCGCATCAAAGCTGTTCCAGTCCGAAGGCCTTATGCAGCACGCGGGTGGCCAGTTCCATATATTTTTCGTCTATCAGCACGGATACCTTGATTTCAGAAGTGGAAATCATCTGGATATTGATGCCCTCCTCGGCCAGCGTGCGGAACATGGTGGCGGCCACCCCGCTGTGCGAACGCATCCCCACGCCGACTATGGACACCTTGCATACACCGTCGTCGCCGTTTATCTCGGCCGCGCCCAGGCTTTCTTTCAGGCCGTTCATCAACTCCAGCGTAGGCTTGTAGTCGCCGCGCGGCACAGTGAAGGAAAAATCAGTCGTGCCTTCCGCGCCGACATTCTGGATAATCATGTCCACTTCTATGTTGGCATCGGCCACCGCCCCCAAAATCTGATAGGCTATGCCCGGCTTGTCGGGTACGCCGCGCACATTGATGCGGGCTTGGTTTTTATCGAAGGCTATGCCCTTCACTACGGCTTTTTCCATACTCTCGTCCTCTTCAAAGGTAATCAGCGTGCCTTCGCCGCCATCTTGCAGGCTGCTCAATACGCGCAGGCGCACACGGTATTTGCCGGCAAATTCCACCGAACGGATTTGCAGCACTTTAGAACCCAGGCTGGCCAGTTCCAACATCTCTTCAAACGAAATAGTGTTCAAACGCCTAGCCTCGGGTACGACGCGCGGGTCCGTGGTATACACGCCGTCCACATCGGTGTAAATCCGGCATTCGTCCGCCCCCAGCGCGGCAGCCAGCGCCACGGCCGAGGTATCCGAACCCCCGCGCCCCAGGGTGGAAATATCGCCGCCATCGGTAAGCCCCTGAAATCCTGCCACAATCACCACCCTGCCCGCCGCCAAATCGGCGCGCATTTTGGTGTCGTCTATGGAATCTATGCGGGCCTTGGTATGCGCGTTATCGGTTTTTACCGCCACCTGCCAGCCGGTGTAGCTGCGGGCATCCGTGCCTATGTCTTTCAACGCCATGGCCAGCAGGCCTATAGTTACCTGCTCGCCCGTCGCCAAAACCACATCCATTTCCCGGGGGTCGGGAAATTCCTGCATTTCATGCGCCAAAGCCACCAGGCGGTTGGTTTCGCCGCTCATGGCGGATACCACCACCACCACGTCATGACCCTCGGCGCGGGTTTGGGCTATGCGTTTGGCGACGTTTTTGATGCGTTCGGCAGAACCGACCGAGGTGCCGCCGTATTTTTGTACGATTAACGCCATTTTCGTGCTTTCTCTGTTTGTCGAATCAAAATGGGAAAAGGCGGCATTATTACCAGTTTTAAAGGCAAAGACAAGGTTTTCTATTGATTTTGCTATTGATTTTTCAGACCCGGCAGGCGGCGCGCAGGCAAAGGCCGCTTACTGCCTTGAATTGTATACAATTTTGCATATAGCGGGCGGACGGAAAAACCAAAAAGGCCGTCCAAACGTTTCAGACGGCCTTTTTTGATTATTTGCAATATTTGGCGATATCCTGGCTGTAGCGTTCCAACAGTGCCTCGCGGTTGTTGGTACGGGCGTTTTGCGCGAAGGAATGGTTCATTTGGGCGGTTTTGCAGTTGGCTTCTTCCGCCTGGCGGTTTTGCTCTTCGATTTCCTTGTTGCGTTTTTCGGCCGCACGGTTTTGCTCGGCAATCTGGTCGTTCACCATTTTTTGCTGGTCGGCCAAAGTGGGCGGCTCTTTGCCCGCAACCGCGCCCCCGCCCATACCCGGGGTTGCGGCGGGGTCGCCCACGGTGGTAACGGCGGCCGGCTGCACGGTGGAGGTGGCCGGTGGGATGACCTTGTTGGTGCGGATATTGATGATGGTGCTGTCCGAGGGAGTCAGCTTGCGGGGCGTGTCGGAATAAGTATTGACACTGGCCTTGTCCTTCCAGCGGTAGACTTCATTGTTTTTGACTGCGGCATAAGAAGCATGGGCGGCAGACAACAAAACCGCGGCCAACAGCAGTTTTCGGGCATGGATAGTAATGTGCATAATTCAGCTCTCTCGACTGTAAAGGGTTATTTCAACGGCGGGGCGGCAGGGCGCGACACCTCCCCGACAGGCCGAACACCGGCCGCGTGCGGGGCGGGTTTTCAACCATTAAGGAAAATTCATCAAAAAGATTGTACTGTATTTATCCTTATGCCGCTATCTTTGCACGGCATATCGCCCGCCCCCTCGCCGCCGCCCCGGGGGCGGGAATCCCGCCTCAGGCCGCCCGGCCGCATTTTCCGCCATACGCGCAAAACGGCCGTATGCGCCCCAAAGCCTGATTCTAGCACACTTGGGCCGGCCTCACAGACCGCGCCCGGCCTTTGCCGCCCCGGCGGGAGGGCTTGCGGCACAGGCAGGTAAATCTTTTGGGCGTACGCGGCAAATTTGATACAATGAGGTGCATCTTGGACAAACCGAAAGTCTGACTGCACCATGCGTATTGTAGAAAAAGCCTATACCTTCGACGACGTTCTGCTCGTTCCCGCCCATTCCCAAGTGCTGCCGCGCGACGTTTCCCTCAAAACCTCCCTCACCCGCCAAATCACCCTCAACCTCCCCCTGCTTTCCGCCGCCATGGATACCGTAACCGAAGCCCGCCTGGCCATCTCTATGGCACAGGAAGGCGGCTTGGGCATCATCCATAAAAACATGTCCCCCGAAATGCAGGCCCGCGCCGTGGCCAAGGTCAAACGCCACGAAAGCGGCGTGGTCAAAGACCCGGTAACGGTCAAACCTACCGCGCTCATAGGCGAGGTTTTGGAAATGCGGGCGCAACGCAAACGCAAAATGTCCGGCCTGCCGGTGGTGGAAAACGGCAAAGTGGTCGGCATCGTTACCAACCGCGATTTGCGCTTCGAAAACCGCCTCGACCTGCCGGTTTCCGCCATCATGACCCCGCGCGAACGCCTGGTTACGGTGGCCGAGGGCGCAAGCATAGAAGAAGCGCGCGAACTGATGCACAAGCACAAAGTCGAACGCGTTTTGGTGTTAAACGGCAAAGACGAACTCAAAGGCCTGATTACGGTCAAAGACATCATCAAAACCACCGAATTCCCCAATGCCAACAAAGACGCGGAAGGCCGTTTGCGCGTCGGCGCGGCTGTCGGCACGGGCGCGGACACGGAAGAACGTGTAAAAGCCTTGGTGGCCGCAGGCGCGGATGTCATCGTGGTCGATACCGCGCACGGCCACAGCCAGGGCGTGCTGGACCGCGTGAAGTGGGTAAAACAGAACTTCCCCGATATACAGGTCATAGGCGGCAACATCGCCACCGCGCAGGCGGCGCGCGATTTGGCGGCGGCAGGCGCGGACGCGGTGAAAGTCGGCATAGGCCCGGGTTCGATCTGCACCACGCGCATCGTGGCCGGCGTGGGCGTGCCGCAACTGACCGCGATTCACAATGTGGCCGAAGCCTTGAAAGGCACGGGCGTGCCGCTGATTGCCGACGGCGGCATCCGCTTTTCGGGCGACATCGCCAAGGCTTTGGCGGCGGGCGCGTCTTGCGTGATGCTGGGCGGCATGTTCGCCGGTACGGAAGAAGCCCCGGGAGAAATCGAACTGTACCAAGGCCGTTCGTACAAATCCTATCGCGGCATGGGTTCGCTGGGCGCGATGAGCCAGGGTTCGTCCGACCGCTATTTCCAAGACAAACAGGAAAACGCCGACAAATATGTGCCCGAAGGCATAGAAGGCCGCGTCCCCTACAAAGGCCCGATTGTGAACATCATCCACCAGCTTACCGGCGGGCTGCGTTCCAGCATGGGCTATCTGGGTTGCGCCACGATTCCCGAAATGCACGAAAAGGCGGAATTTGTCGAAATCACTTCGGCAGGCATGAACGAATCGCACGTCCACGACGTGCAGATTACCAAAGAAGCCCCTAATTACCACAGGGGATGATGATTTGAAATAAAAAAACCGCCCGTAAGCCTTGAACAGGGGTTTTCAGGCGGTTTTTCCATCCTCCCTGCCCAACACCATGGCATCGCCGTAGCTGAAAAAGCGGTATTCCTTTTCCACCGCGTGCCGGTAGGCATGGCGGATTTTGTCCGCACCGGCAAAGGCGGACACCAGCATCAGCAGGGTGGACTTGGGCAGGTGGAAATTGGTAATCAGGCGGTCGGCCACCAAAAAACGATAGCCCGGGGTGATGAAAATATCGGTATCGCCGCACCCGGCCCGCAAACCGCCCGATTCCCGCGCGGCCGATTCCAGTGCGCGCACCGATGTCGTACCTACCGCCCATACCCTTGCGCCGCGCCGTTTGGCCGCCAAGATTTTGTCCGCCGCCCCGGCCGGAACCTCATAACGTTCGCTGTGCATTTTGTGTTCGGCGATATTTTCCACCCGCACGGGCTGGAACGTGCCCGCGCCCACATGCAGGGTGATTTCGGCCGTTTCCACGCCCTTGGCCTCCAGTTGCGCCAACAGCCCGGCGGTAAAGTGCAGCCCCGCCGTGGGTGCGGCCACCGCGCCCTCGTGTTTGGCGTAAACCGTCTGATAACGCCCCTCGTCCTCGCTTTGCGCCTCGCGGGCGATATAGGGCGGCAAGGGCAGGCGGCCGTGTTCCTCCAACAGGCGCAAAACGCTTTCCCCGCCCGAAAAGCGCAGGCGGAACAATTCGCCCTCCCGCGCCTCCATGACGGCGGACAGCCCGCCCTCAAACAAAAGCCCCATCCCCGCCTTGGGCGATTTGGACGAACGTATGTGCGCCAAGGCCGTATGTTCGTCCAACACCCTTTCCACCAAGGCCTCTATCCGGCCGCCGCTGGCCTTATGCCCGAACAGGCGCGCCTTTATCACTTTGGTATTATTAAACACCAGCACGTCGCCCGGCGGTATCAGCCGCAACAGGTCGGAAAAGGCCAAATCCTGCAGCGGCCCGCCGGGCAGGGCGGACAACAGGCGGCTGCCGCCGCGTCGGGCGGGCGGGTGTTGGGCGATCAAATGCCCGGGCAGGTAAAAATCAAAATCGGAAAGCTGCATGGGGGAACGTCTGAAAAGAGCCGTATTAATGATAACGAAAGGCCGCAATGCCGGGGGCGGACCCTGCGGCGGCCGCATCCCGCGTCAGGACGGGCGCTGCAGCATCCAGCTTTCTATCCGGCGGGCATCATTGACGCGGGTGGTGCTGGTCGGCGAATTGAGCAGCACTATGGTAACTGGCTGGCCGCCCACCTGCGTCCTGACCACCATGGAACGGCCGGATTCGCGTATGTAGCCGGTTTTCTGCAACTCTATATTCCACAGCCCCTCGCGCACCAGGATATTGGTGTTTTTATAATCCTGCCGCCGTCCCGAGCCGGTATAGACCGAGCCGTGATTGGACGTGCTGTTGCGGCGGATTAAGGGATAGCCGCTGGCCGCGTCGGCCATTTTGGACACATCCCCGGCCGTGGAGACATTGCGGTAATCCAGCCCCGTGGGTTCGTAAAAGCGGCTGCTGCCCATGCCCAGGGACTGCGCCTTGCGGTTCATGGCCTGGACGAAGGCGGTCATGCCGCCGGGATAAGTACGCCCCAGCGCGTGGGTGGCGCGGTTTTCGCTGGACATCAGGCTAAGGTGCAGCAACTGGCCGCGCGTCAGGGTCGTGCCTACCGACAAGCGGCTGCCCGTGCCCTTCAAACGGTCGATTTCGGCCTCGGTAATCGTAATCGGCTCGTTCATATTCAAGCCCGCATCCAATATCACCATGGCCGACATCAGTTTGGAAATCGAGGCTATGGGCATGACGCGGTTCATGTTTTTCTGATACAGCACTTCGCCCGTATTGCTGTTTACAATCAGCGCGGCCTGCGATGAAAGCAGCGGCCCCGCAATGGCGGCCTGGGTTTCCAGCAATTCCTCGGGGTGCTGCGCCAAAAATTCGCCCAAGGGGTCGGAATCCGCCACGGGCAGCTTTTGCTGGATGAATTCCCCCAATACGTCCAAATCGTCGGCCAGGGCCGGGGCGCAAAACAGGCCCAGGCCGACAAATGCGGCCGCAGCCCTTCTGTAAAATAATGTTGAAAACATAAAACCTTCCTGAAATACCGCAGACAAACAGCCTTAAAATTTGGTATTTTGGCCAAACGGCCGCCGCCTGTAAAGCGTGCAGGCGGTTTTTTTCACACGGTTTTTCAGACAAACGGGCAGGCGGCGAAACCGAAATTGAAAAATACGCCCCCGCTTATTATAATCTTTCGTTTTTTTCAGACGGCCCTGCCGTTTCCAATTGGAGCAAACATGACCCAAAAACCCCACTGCTGTTCGTTCTGCGGAAAATCGGAAGAGCAAGTCGAACACCTGATAGAAGGGCGCGGCCCGGGCGTTTACATCTGCGACTCCTGCATTGCCGACTGCAGCGAAATGCTTGAGGGCGGAACATCCGGCGGAGAGGAATCCGCGCCGGCCAAGGACGGGCTGCCCACGCCGGCGGAAATCGTCGCCAACCTGGACGAATACGTCATAGGGCAGGGGCAGGCGAAAAAATCGCTGGCCGTATCTGTCTACAACCACTACAAACGCCTGCGCCACCCCAAAACCGGCGGCAACGTTGAACTGTCCAAATCCAACATTCTGCTCATAGGCCCCACAGGTTCGGGCAAAACCCTGCTGGCGCAATCGCTGGCGCGCAAACTGGACGTACCCTTCGTGATAGCCGACGCCACCACCCTGACCGAGGCGGGCTATGTGGGCGAAGACGTGGAAAACATCCTGCACAAATTATTGGGCAGTTGCGAATTTGACGTGGAAAAGGCCGAACAGGGCATAGTCTACATAGACGAAATCGACAAAATCGCCCGCAAAGGCGAAAACACCTCCATCACCCGCGACGTTTCGGGCGAGGGCGTGCAACAGGCGCTGCTGAAACTGATAGAGGGCACGGTATCCAACATCCCGCAGGGAGGAGGGCGCAAGCACCCCGACCAAAACTACATCAAGGTCGATACTTCCAACATCCTGTTTATTTGCGGCGGCGCGTTTGCCGGTTTGGAAAAAATCATCCGCCGGCGCACCGAAAAAGGCGGCATAGGCTTTGGCGCGACCGTGCACAGCAAGGACGAAGACCAGGACATAGGCGAAATATTCTCATCGGTAGAACCCGAGGACCTGATCAAATTCGGCCTGATTCCCGAACTGATCGGCCGCCTGCCCGTCATCACCTCGCTGGAGGAATTGGACGAAGACGCGCTCATCAACATCCTGACCGCGCCGAAAAACGCGCTGGTCAAACAATACCAGGCCCTGTTTGCCATGGACGGGGCGCAATTGGAATTTGAGGAAGCCGCCCTGCGCGCCGTCGCCAAACTGGCCATGACCCGCAAAACCGGCGCGCGCGGCCTGCGCTCCATAGTCGAACGCGCCCTGCTGCATACCATGTACCGCCTGCCCGACCTGCCCCAGGTAAAAAAAGTCGTGATTACCGCCGATGTGATAGAGCGCGATGCCGCGCCCAAACTGCTGCTGGCCGACGGCGGCGAATACGCGGACGAAACGGCATAAAACCGACCCGCCATCACAAAATCCGGCCTATTTAAGGCGGTAAAACCAGGACGGGTTTTAGGGGCATCCCTGCCAAGTGGCCGTGCTTTATGCGCGGCCACTTTAATGCGCGTTCGCGATAGGGCGGCAGCCAAACCCCGCCCCGCCGAAAATCTGCCGCAAATGGGCGGATTC
>JAUMUU010000167.1 GCA_030530545.1 Neisseria sp.
CAGCCTGCCCGATTCGGCCTCTCCTTGGGCGGTAATCGCGATATAGGTGTCGCGCGGCGTGTCCGCCCACTCGATAACCGCCGACACGCCCGGTTCGCGGTTGGCCGCATCGGCGAAATGGCGGCAGAAGTCGCGCCAATCCATGAGTTCGGATTTGCCTCCGAACAGTTTTTTCCAAAACGACATATCAAACTCCTTATTCTGCAACACGGATTTTAAACACGGCCTTGCGTATCGTTTCCGCTTCCCCCACCAGCGGCGCATGCGCGTCATTGGGGAAAAACAGCGCGAACTCGCCTACGCATATATCCAGCCAGCTTTCCGGCTCGCAGTCGAAAAACTCTATATCGCGCGCCCCGTCATAGCCCAAACCGTTTTGCAGGCGGCTTCGGTCTGTCCAGCCATAAGTTTCCGTGCCGCTCAAAGGCACTTGGATGTCTATATGCTTCAAATGCGCTTCGGGCTTGGCTGCGGCCTTGCTCCTCATAGGCTCGCTGCCGACAAAGATACGGATGTTGGGATTATCGCACGGCACTTGGCCGTCCGGCAGCTTGGCGAAATCCAAGGTCTGCAGCAAACGGAAGGCTTGGGCGAAATCGGGGTACAGCGCGGCATAGCGGGCGGCATTGCTTATAGAGTCGGCAATCATGATTATTTTTTCAGGCGGCGGCACATCAGAACATTTAGTCAATATCGCGGTATTCGCCCGTCCATTCCGCATCGGGTGCGGGCGCATCGGTTTTCATCTTGCCGCTGCGCTTGTCGATTTCGTAACTGAACAGGCGCGGGGCGGTTTGCGGGTCGCCGCCGCATTGCTCATCGTGTTTTTCGCGCACATCTACCAGGTAAGACTTTGCCGTTTCTTCATCTACAAACATCAGGCACTCGGTTTTAAGCGTTGTGAGTTTGTGCTTTTCAACCGATTTGATGACTTGGGACACGGCCTGGCGCGAGGTCTTTATTCCTTGGGCGGCGGCAGGCAGGGCAAGAAGGAAGAGGCAGATTGCAGGCAGCAGGGCCGGGGTTTTATTTATATTCATATTCATGGCTTTGCGTGTTGTTGAATAACCAGGGTTGGCTTTGGCGGCGTTGCGCTTCAAAGCTGCGGATGTCGTCCGCGTGTTGCAGCGTCAAGCCGATTTCGTCCAAGCCGTTTAAGAGGCAGTGTTTGCGGTGTTCGGTGATGTCGAAGGCGAAGGTTTCCCCGCCGGGGGTGGTTACGGTTTGTTTTTCCAAGTCTATATTTAGACTATAGCCTTCGTTGGCATAGGTTTCCTGGAAAAGCCGTTCCACCTGTTCTTCGGTCAGCACTATGGGCAAGAGGCCGTTTTTGTAGCAGTTGTTGAAGAAGATGTCGGCGAAGCTGGGGGCGATGACGGCGCGGAAACCGTAATCGTCCAAGGCCCAGGGGGCGTGTTCGCGCGAAGAGCCGCAGCCGAAGTTTTTGCGCGTCAGCAGGATTTGCGCGCCTTGGTAGCGCGGCTGGTTGAGCGAGAAATCGGGATTGAGCGGGCGTTTGCTGTTGTCCATGCCCGGTTCGCCGTGGTCCAGATAACGCCATTCGTCAAAGGCGTTGGGGCCGAAGCCGCTTCGCTTGATGGATTTCAAAAACTGTTTGGGGATGATCGCGTCGGTATCCACATTCACGCGGTCCAGCGGGGCGACGACGGCGGTGAGGGTAGTGAAGGATTTCATCAAAATTTCCTTAACGGTTGAAACCCCGCCCTTGGGGGCGGTAGGATTTGGGTTTATGGGGCGTAACCCTCTTCCGAATCAGGGCTGCACATAAGGAGTTACACCCCTTCCAAACAAACTCGGATTCTACCGCCCCCAAGGGCGGGGTTTCAACCGTTAAGGAACAATGATAAAAAAACCGCCTGAAAACGATTTTTGTGTCTTCAGGCGGTTTGCGCTTATTCTTCGGCAGGCGTCGTTGCCTCTTCTATTCTCTCACCCACATTGGAAATGCCGCGTCCTACGGCATTGCCGCCGTCCATGACGGCATCCTTGGTGCGTTCCACATTGTTGCTGGCATCTTCTTTAACGCCGTGCCAGGTGTTGGCACAGGCGGCCAGAGTCAGGGCTGCCAAGGCAAGGGTGATGGTTTTTTTCATAATAAGCTCCTTTAAGCTGGAGGGTTTTCAGATACATGGCGCAGGCCGTTTTGCCCCGTTTGCGGGGTGGCTTGCGCCCCGTACGCGTTTTAACGCGGTTGGCATTATCCTTCAAAACTCCCCGCCGGTGGCTGTTTTGACCTGAATTTGTGTGATTTTACCTTAACCGTTATAGACAAACGGCCTTGTTTTTGGTCTAAGGCGGCCAAGCCCCCTGCCTGGAAAGCGCGGCGGCCAGGGTTTGCAGCACGGCCTCGGGGCAGGCCGGGTTTCCGGCAAAAAACCAGTATTCGCCATAGGGATTGTGGACGCTGAATTTTTGGCCTTTGTAGCGGAAATCCATCCACGTCTCGCCCGTAACCCAGTCCGGCACGAAAGCGGTGGGCAGCCCGCCCGCGCGGACGATGCGCCACAGCAGGCGCAAAGGCGGGCAGGTTTGCGGCAGTTGCAAAAACAGGCGCGAGCCGTCCGCCATGATGTCGTTTTTCAGCGCGGGTTCGCCCATTGTTCCGCTCCTTAATTTGCAGGCCGCCCGAAACGCCGAAAAACACCCCAAGGCAGCCTGCACTTTTCCCTACATGGTCCGCACGTCCACAAAATGCCCGGCCACCGCCGCCGCCGCCGCCATCGCGGGGCTGACGAGGTGCGTGCGGCCGCCGTTGCCCTGCCGCCCTTCAAAATTGCGGTTGGAGGTGGAGGCGCAGCGTTCCTTCGGCGCGAGGCGGTCGGCGTTCATGGCCAGGCACATGGAACAGCCCGGTTCGCGCCACTCGAAGCCCGCGTCGGTGAAGATTTTGTCCAGGCCTTCTTTTTCCGCCTGCTCCTTCACCAAGCCCGAACCCGGCACGACCAGTACGCGGTTCACGTTGTCGGCCTTTTTGCGGCCTTTGGCCACGGCGGCGGCTTCGC
>JAUMUU010000037.1 GCA_030530545.1 Neisseria sp.
CCCATGTGCAGCGTGCCGGTTACGTTGGGCGGCGGCAGTTGGATGGAGAAAGACGGTTTGGCCAAATCCATATCGGGCTGGAAATAGCCTTTCGCTTCCCAGTTTTGATAGTGTTTGGATTCGATTTCGGCGGGGGAGTATTTGTTTAACATGATGCAGGCTGCCTGAAGATTCTGTCGGTTGAAAAACAGGGGATTATAGCGGAAAATAAACAAATTCAGGCTACCACGCAAGCCTGCAGTCCAACCGAAAGGAATCCCGATGAAATATGCCACCCTGCTTGCCCTGTTTCTTGCCGCAACCGCCGCCCATGCGCAAGAATATAGGTTCAAAGATCATCCCTTTGAAAGCGGCGGCGTGTCCACAGACGGCAAAACCTTTCGCATCAACATCACCAATTCCAGCGGCAATTTGTGCGATTTGGAAGGCCGTCTGAACAACAATGTTTACCGCGACGGCGAAGGCTGCGAAGTGCGCTTTACCTTTGCCCGCGACAAAGTGAGCATTACCGTACCCGAATCCGCCCGCAAAGCCTGTGCGGGATATTGCGGACTCAACGCCCATTTTTTTGACGACGACTACTACCGCCTGCCCTCCGCCTGCACCGAGTCTGCCGCCAAAAACACCGCGCAGCGCTTTCAGACTGCCTACCGCGCCAAACGCTACACCCAAGCCGCGCAAATCCAACAACAATACCTGAACACCTGCAACGGCTTTATGTTCATCACCGAACAAATGCGCGCCCGCAACGACCTGGCGGCCGCATACAAAAACAGCGGCAACAAAGCCGCCTGCCGCACCGCACTGCAACCGTTGCGCCGCTATTGGAACGACACGGCGGACGACCACACCTACCTTTACCGCGACCATTTCATGAAAGAACTGGCCGCCGCCAAATTCAACTGGAACGCCTGCCAATAAAGAAAACAGCCATCACGGAACGACCATGTTAGACTTTTATCAAGAAAACATCCAAGAACCCGCCGGATACCTGCACCCCTTCCCATCGGCGGCAGACATCTTCGCACCGCAACAACCCTGGCTGCAGGAACACTTCCTGCCGCTGGTTTCCATAGACTTGGCCGTCCTAAACCCCGACTGGACGGGGCAGACCCTGCACATGGTCAGCCCCATAGAACCTTATGAAGGCTACATAGGCGAAAACACACTGCAACACCACAACGAATACACCGCCCCCAACTGGCTGGCCTTCCGCCTGACCCAAGACAACCGTTATGAATTTTTGGGCAAGGAAGGTTTTTTTGAGCGCAGCCCCGCAAACGGTTACAGCGGGGAAGGCGAACTGGAAGAACATGCCGCAGAATTGCGCGCCCAATACCAAAAAAGCCGGGAACACTTTGCAAAACACGGATTCTTGGTCAATCCGTATTATCGCGAACCCAACCGCGAAAACCTTTTGGACAGCTTGGGCGGCGGCTTTTGCTACGGCAACTGGACGGAAGGCGCGGACATCCCGAGCGCCTTCACCTTAAGCCTGCCGCCCGCCGGCACGCGGCTGAACGACTTGGACGAACTGCCCGACGACGGCATAGAAATCGCCTACAAGGGCAACCGCTTCCACTTCATCGCCGAAGTTTCCGCCCACAACTACTGCGACGGCGCGGATGCGGTTATCCTGATGTACGAACCCGTCAGCCGCATCGTGCTGCTTACCTTCGATTATTCCTAAAAATATAAAAACCGCTTCAAAACAAAGCCTGCTGCCTTTGCGCCAACAAGGCGGCCAAAGGTTGGGGCAGGCCGTAACCGCCGATATCCTGCGGCGCGACCCATAAGCCGGGGGGATGGCGGTCGGGCTTGGCGGTTATACGGGCGGCAAAAGGCGAAACCAGCAGCAAACGATGGGTCAGCCTGTGCGCGAATTCCGCCTGTTCGTCCAAAGCGTCAGCGGCCAAACCAAAGGCCGCCGCCGCCCCACACAAATCCTCCCGGGACTCAAAACAAGGCACGCAATACAAACCGCCCCAAATCCCGCCCTGCGGCCGTTTTTCCAGCCACACCGCCCCATCCTCATCACGCAGTACCAACCAATAAAGCGGCAGCGTTTTGACGGCGGGCGCGGCCTTTTTGCGCGGCAGTTCGGCAATGCGGTTTTGCCTTTTCGCCCCGCAAATATCCGCCATGGGACAGGGCGCGCAAAGCGGTTTGGCGCGCTTGCACACCGTCGCGCCCAAATCCATCAGCCCCTGCGTATAGGCGGGCATATCCTCACGATTATCGGGCAGCAGGCTTTCGGCCAAGTCCCACAATTCCCCTTCGAATTTTTTATCGGCCAAATCGCCGTCCTTGGCAAACACGCGGCACAACACGCGTTTGACATTGCCGTCCAATATCGCCTCGCGGCGCAAAAAGGCAAAGGCCGCCACGGCCGCCGCCGTACTGCGCCCCACCCCGCACAAAGTTTCCAAACCCTGCCGCGTGTCGGGAAAGCGGCCGCCCCATTCCCCCGCCACCTGCCCGGCCGCCTTGTGCAGGTTGCGGGCGCGGCTGTAATAGCCCAAACCCTGCCACAGTGCCAGAACCTCATCTTGCGGCGCGGCCGCCAAATCCCCAACCGTGGGAAACGCGGCCACAAAGCGCGGATAATATTCCAGCACCGTGGCAACCTGTGTCTGCTGCAGCATGATTTCCGACAGCCATACGCGGTAGGGGTCGCGCGTCTGCCAAGGCAGGCCGTGGCGGCCGCAGCGTTTCTGCCAGGCGGTCAGGCGGGCGGCAAAAGTGGTTTGGGGCATGGTTTCAGGCCGTAAGGACAAGGGGCGGGCATTGTACCGCACCCGCCGCCCCTATCAGGGTTGTTACAATATAACATATTGAAAATAAAATAAATTTGACAAGGACTATCATTAAGAATATAAATCCGGGCAATAGGAAAACCGCAGTTCCCCCTACCCCCTTACGAAAGGATACATCATGAAGGCAATGGTTTACCACGGCGCAAACGACATCCGTTTGGAAGACAAACCCAAACCCGAAATCATAGATCCGACCGATGCCGTCGTCAAAATCGTCAAAACCACCATCTGCGGCACGGACCTGGGCATTTGGAAGGGCAAAAACCCCGAAGTGGCCGACGGGCGCATCCTGGGGCATGAGGGTGTGGGCATAGTCGAGCAGGTGGGTTCGGCGGTGAAAAACATCAAAGTCGGCGACAAGGTGATTATTTCCTGCGTCAGCAAGTGCTGTACCTGCGATTATTGCAAAAAACAACTCTATTCGCACTGCCGCAACGGCGGTTGGATTATGGGCTATATGATAGACGGCACTCAGGCCGAATATGTCCGCACCCCCTATGCCGACAACAGCCTGATCCCCCTGCCCGAGGGCGTGAACGACGAAATCGCCCTGCTGTTGTCCGACATCCTCCCCACCGCCCACGAAATCGGCGTGCAAAGCGGGGACGTGAAACCCGGCGACACGGTGTTTATCGCAGGCGCAGGCCCGGTCGGTATGTCCGCCTTATTAACCGCGCAACTGTACAGCCCCGCCGTCATCATCGTTTGCGATATGGACGAAAACCGCTTGAAACTGGCCAAAGAGTTGGGCGCGACCCATACGGTCAATCCCGCTTCGGGCGATGTGGCCAAACAGGTGTTCGCCATTGTGGGCGACGACGGCGTGGATTGCGCCATAGAGGCAGTCGGCATCCCCGCCACTTGGGATATGTGCCAGGACGTGGCCAAGGCCGGCGGCCATATCGCCGTGGTCGGCGTGCACGGCAAACCCGTCAATTTCCAACTGGAAAAACTGTGGATTAAAAACCTCGCCATCACCACCGGCCTGGTAAACAGCAATACCACCGAAATGCTGCTCAAAGCAGTGTCCACCAGTTCCGTGGACTACACCAAAATGCTTACCCACCATTTCAAACTGTCGGAATTGGTGCAGGCCTATGATGTGTTCAAACACGCTTCCGAAAATCAGGCCATGAAGGTCGTGCTGATTAACGAATAAGCAAAAAAACGCGAAAAAGGCCGTCTGAAAAGATTCGGGCGGCCTTTCGCGCTTTATCCTTTTGCCGCAAAAAATCAGGCGGTTTCCATCACCGTTCCGATATCGGCCTTTTTCTCCGCCAAAGCGGCCAGTTGCGCGGCAACGCCCTGTTCAATGCGGGCAAGGCTGTCGGCCTGCGCCTCATGGAAAGCCTCCTCCAAGGCATAACAAAAACCCAGGGCATCCGTACCGCCGTGGCTTTTCACCACCACGCCGCGCAACCCGAGGAAAATCGCCCCGTTGAACTTGCGCGGGTCCAGCCTGCTTTTCAGCCCCTTCAAAGCGGGGGCGGCCGCCAGCCCGCCCAACCGGGTCAGCAGGTTGGCCTGGAACTCCTCCCTGATGGTCGCGCCGACAAATTTCACCGCGCCCTCTATGGTCTTCAACACAATATTGCCGACAAAACCGTCCGCGACCACCACTTCCGCTTCATTATTGAAAATACCGTCGCCTTCCACATTGCCGACAAAATTCAAATTACCCGACTGCAGGCGTTTGAAAGTTTCCTTAATCGCATCCGTACCCTTGATATCTTCCGTACCCACATTGAGCAGGCCCACGCGCGGCTGCCCCTTTTCGGGATACAAGGCCTGCACCAACTCGCTGCCTATAACCGCAAACTGCACCAACTGTTCCGGCGGGCAATCCACATTCGCCCCCAAATCCAGCACCAGCGTCATATGCCCGTTGCGCCCGGGGATAAACTTGGCAATGGCCGGACGGTCTATGCCCGGAATAGTCTTTAGCACGAAACGGGCCGTTGCCATCAAGGCCCCCGTATTGCCTGCGGACACCGCCGCCTGCGCCCTGCCCTCTTTTACCAGGTTCACCGCCACACGCATGGAAGAATCCTTTTTGTTCTTCAATGCCGACTGCGGCTGCTCGTCCATTTCCACCACCTGTTCGGCATGGACGATTTCTATCCTGTCCATAGGCGCGTCCGCCAGCGCGGGCGACAGGCGGATTTCCGACTCCCTGCCGACCAGCAGCAAACGCGCGCCGCTTTGTTTTTTCAAAAAAGCCACAGCCCCGGGAACACTGACTTCCAGCCCCGAGTCCCCTCCCATGGCATCAACTGCCAAAGTAATCATCTTTCAGTTCCTACTTGTTCAAACATCCCGCACGCCGGCAGCCGACAAGGCGTTATGCGCCTCAATATCGTCCGCGTCCCACGGGTAATTAATCCACCAGTCTTCCACCGTAATGCCGCTGAAATAATGTATGCCCTGCGGCAGCATCCCCTTTTTGGGCTTGACTTTTTCATGCAGGACGGCCACGCCGATTTCGGCAAAATCCTCCTGTTGCAACTCCTTGAGCACGAACTCCAGCGTTACGCGGGAATCGTCCACCTCGTCCACCACCAAAACATTTTTGCCGCGCAAAATTTCCGGAATGGGATTGAGCCACTGCACCTTGACGATGCCGTTTTTGGTTGTGCTTTCCGCTTCGTTTTCATAATACGAAGTGCTGACCGCATAAATCGGAATATTCAAAAAACAGCGCAGGATGCGCGCCGGAATAAAGCCGCCGCCGCCAATGGCGATCATAGCGTCATATTTCACGCCGCCGGCCTGGATTTTGGCCGCCAGCTGCTTCAACACCCTGTGGATGTCGTCATAGCCGTACCAGACTTTCTTAGTCATAATCATTTACTCGCAAGGGGAAGCGGGCGGAGGCAAAAACGGAAACCCTGAGACGGATTTCCGTTCCTTATCCGCCCAAGGGCTGTCGGTAAGCGCGGCCGAGCGGATTTTGACCCGAAAGCGGCAGGTTTAAGGCGGAAGGTGCGGCGGCACCGTGCGCCACGCAGACGGTTTTCATGCGTAAGATACCGTTTTCGGGGCAAAAATATGCAAAGACCATTAAATATCAACAAACCCCGGGGATTTATTCGCCTTTGGCCTTCACAACTTTGCGGCCGCGATACATGCCGTTGGGGGAGATGTGGTGCGGGCGGTGCACTTCGCCGGTAACGCCGTCTATAGACAGCGCGGGCGCGGTCAGCGCGTCATGCGAGCGGTGCATACCGCGTTTCGAAGGGGATTTTTTATTTTGCTGAACAGCCATTTCAAGCTCCTGATATAAAGATGGTTATTTCTTGCCTTTCAACCCGGCCAAAACGGCAAACGGGTTGGGTTTGTCCTGATTAACTATTTCGACCGCCCCGCTTGTGCAGTTTTCATGGCGCGGCGCATAAGGCATCGCCATCAAAACCTGATCCTCAACCAAGGTTCTCACATCCAGTTTGCCGACCAGGGGCATGCCTTCCAAATCCTCATCGGCCAGCATGGCCGCGTCCAAGGCCGCCTCATCGGCAAATAAGACGATATGGGCGTTTTCGTCGATTTCGAACGGCATGGGGCGCATACAACGCTGGCATATCAAAGGCAGGCCGCATTGGATATGCAGGTCCAAAAACGGACGGCGGAGGCGGTCCGTGCCGCCCTGCAGGCGGAAGCGGACCCGCGCCTGCCTGTCGGCCAGATACTCATGCGACCATACCCGCCCGTCCAATTCGGCCAAAGGCAGTTCGCCCTGCAAGGACAGCCTGTCGGCGGCAAAAACGCCGGGGTTAATCAAATTAGGCTCTAACATAAACGGGGCATGATATAATTTCGCCTGTCTAACGTCAATGTTTTTAAGAAAAAATGCATACCACCCCAATGCTTGTATTGGGTTCGGGTTCGGTTTTCCGCCGCCGGCAGCTGCAAAAGCTGGGGCTGGCCTTTCAGACCGCCGCGCCCGATTTTGACGAAACCCCGTTGGAGGGCGAACACGCCGCCGATACCGCCCTGCGCCTGGCGGTCGGTAAGGCGCGTTCTTTGTCCGGCCGCTTTCCCGCCGCGCTGATTATAGGCGCGGACCAGGTGGCCCTGTGCGGCGGCCGGCAGTTGGGCAAGCCCTTGGACGTGGCGGGCGCGCAACAGATGCTGTCCCGGCTCAGCGGGAGGCAGATTGAGTTTTACAGTGCGGTCTGCCTGCTCAATACGGCTTCGGGCAGGCTGCACACCCATGTCGATAAAACCACCGTTACCATGCGCCGCCTGTCGCAAGGGCAAATCGACAACTACCTCGAACGCGAACCCGATGCGGTTTATTGCGCGGGCGCGGCCAAAAGCGAGGGTTTGGGTGCGGCCTTGTTGGAAAGGGTGGAAAGCAGCGACCCCCACGCCCTGATCGGCCTGCCCGTCTTCAAACTGGTGGACTTCCTGCTGCTGGAAGGGCTGCCTGTCGTGTAGGGTGTGCGGAGCATACCGCCGCGAAATCTATAATGGATTAAAATCGGCTAAGTCGTTGCCCATGTTTTTATGTACTGTCCGTACGCGGCTCTCATTGCCGCCTTGTCTCATTTTTATTTTAATCCGCTATACCATGCCCTGAAAATCCCGCCCAAACCGGCCTTTGCCGCACTTTGTAATAAACATACTTAATTTCAGATACAAAATGTCGTCAAATTCCGTATCAGAAATAAAGTATATTAAATTAAAATCGCAAGGCTAAGCCGTTGGCGCGCCTTGCCGTACTATCCGTGCTGTCTGCGGCTTGCCGTCTTGTCTCATTTTTATTTTAATCTACTGTATTACGGTTGCTTATTCTGAACCCGCATTTGTTTTAAGGAAGTTTTGATGAAACCCGTCCTCTACCTTATCCCTACCCCGCTGGGTGCGCCCGACACCCCCTGCCTGCTGCCGCATGAACGGGCGCAGATAGCCGGTTTGACTGATTTTGTGGTCGAGGCGGAAAAAACCGCCCGCGCCCATTTGAAGCATTTGGGCATTGCCGCCCCCGTCCGCGAGTTGAACCTGCAGACTTTGAACGAGCACACCGACCCTAAGGTGCTGCCGCAATTGCTGCAGCCTTTGTTCGAGGGGCGGGATATGGGTTTGCTCAGCGAAGCCGGCTGCCCCGCCGTGGCCGACCCGGGCGCGGATTTGGTCGCGTTGGCGCACGGCGGGGGTTTCGAGGTGCGGCCTTTGGTCGGCCCGTCCAGTATTATGCTGGCTCTGATGGCCTCGGGCGCAAACGGCCAGAATTTTTCTTTCAAAGGTTATCTGCCCGCAGAAAAAAACGGGCGTTTGCGCGCCCTGAAATCTTTGGAGCAGGATTCGAAAAGCCGGCACGAAACGGCTTTGTTTATCGAAACGCCCTACCGCAATAATGCTTTGCTGGCCGATGCGGTGGCGGTGCTGCACCCGGAGACGCGCCTGTGCGCTGCCTGCGACCTGACCCTGCCCGCGCAAAGTATTATCAGTCAGCGTATAGCCGAGTGGCGCAAAATGCCGGTTTTGCCGGATTTGAAAAAACGCCCGGCCATCTTTGTCTTGTCGGCCTGAATGCTTGGGCGGCTTTGTTTTGCGGGCTTGCCAGAATCGGAAAACCGCCCTATAATGGACGCTTCTTTTTCGGAATGTAGCGCAGTCCGGTAGCGCACTTCGTTCGGGACGAAGGGGTCGGAGGTTCGAATCCTCTCATTCCGACCAGTTTTTAGGCGGCCTTGGTAAAACAAGGCCGTTTTTGCTTTCTGCAGTCGCGGGTTTAGTCCGCCGGGGGGTTGGGGGTGCAGCGGGGTTTTGGCTATAATCCCGCTGTTTTCCCGTTCCGCATCCGACTGCGGGGCAAGGCGGCGTATGCGGCGGGGCGGGGTTGTTCGGCCATGCCGCAAGGAAACGCCGCCCCCGCCGGCTAACCGCCCCAAGGGCGGGCCGGTCCGAGGAAGTTTTGATTAACCCTGATGCCGCCGCCCCTATGCGAAGGGCGGGGCTTCAACCTTTAAGGAAGTTTTGATGAAAACGGGCTTTTTACAAGGCAAGAAAATCCTGATTACCGGTATGATTTCCGAACGTTCCATCGCCTATGGCATTGCCAAGGCCTGCCGCGAGCAAGGAGCGGAACTGGCCTTCACTTATGTGGTGGACAAGTTGGAGGAACGTGTGCGGAAGATGGCCGATGAGCTGGGCTCGCAACTGGTATTCCGCTGCGATGTGCAAAGTGATGGGGAAATCGGGCGGCTGTTTGCCGATTTGGGCGCAAGCTGGGACGGTTTGGACGGGCTGGTGCACGCCATCGCCTTCGCCCCGCGCGAGGCACTCAACGGCGATTTCCTAGACAGTATCAGCCGCGAGGCCTTTCATGTGGCGCACGATGTTTCGGCCTACAGCCTGCCCGCGCTGGTGAAGGCCGCCCGCCCTATGATGAAGGGCCGCAATTCGGCCGTGGTCGCTTTGTCGTATTTGGGCGCGGTGCGCGCGATTCCGAATTATAATGTGATGGGCTTGGCCAAGGCCAGCCTGGAAGCCGCCATCCGCTTTACCGCCTCCGCCGTGGGCCGCGACGGTATACGCTGCAACGGTATCTCCGCCGGCCCGATTAAGACGCTGGCCGCTTCGGGTATCGCCGATTTCGGCAAGCTGCTGCAGCACGTCGCCGACCAAAACCCGCTGGGCCGCAATGTTACGATTGAGGAAGTCGGCAATGCTGCCGCCTTTTTGTTGTCCGACCTGTCCTCGGGCATCACCGGCGAAATCACTTATGTGGACGGCGGCTACAGTATCAATGCCCTGAGCAATGTTTAGCCGCGCGAAAAGGCCCGGTTGAGGCATGGTCCGGGCCGTAACGGAAAAAACCGGCCGCCAAATGCGAAAAGGCCGTCTGAAGCACCCTTGGGCTTTTCAGACGGCCTTTTGCCGTATTTTATCTAGCGGTTTACCTGGCTGCCGATTACGCCGCCCAAGGCTGCGCCGCCCAATGTCGATGCGGTATCCCCGCCTATCAGGCTGCCTGCCGCGCCGCCTATGACCGCGCCGGTAACAGTATTGCGCTGTTGCGGGCTCATGCTGCCGCAAGCGGCCAGCGAAGCGGAGGCGGCCAATGCGATAACGGTTTTAAGCAATACGGATTTCATCAAATAACTCCTTGTGTTTCAAGACGGAAACCTGCCGCTGCGGCCTTATGCCGCCAAGCAGGGGGATTGTTCTGTCGCGGTTTGATTCCACATCCAACCCGCCATACAATCCTTGGAGATAGCATACCTGCCCGAAATGCTGTTTGCGGTTAAAATTTTAAAAGGTATGTTATGCCGTACAGGCAAAAAAATGCCGCCCTTTGCCACTTGCGGCCTATATTTGTAGACAATTCAGTTATAATGCCGTTTTACCCAGCTTAACCTGACACTATGGACAAACAAGCCGACAACCTGCTTGAACGCCTGTTCAAGCTGCGTACCCACCAAACCACCGTGCGTACCGAAATCATGGCGGGCATCACCACCTTCCTCACCATGTGCTACATCGTCATCATCAACCCCGCGACCCTGTCGCAGACGGGCATGGATTTCGGGGCGGTATTCGTGGCCACCTGCATTTCCGCCGCCATAGGCTGCCTGGTTATGGGCCTGGCCGCCAACTACCCCATCGCGCTTGCGCCCGGCATGGGGCTGAACGCCTATTTTACCTATGCCGTGGTCAAGGGGATGGGCGTGCCTTGGCAGGTGGCTTTGGCGGCCGTGTTTGTCTCGGGGGTGGTTTTTTTGCTGTTTAGTTTTTTCAAACTGCGCGAAATGCTGGTAAACGCCCTGCCCATGAGTTTGAAAATGGCGATTGCGGCCGGCATAGGGCTGTTCCTCGCCCTGATTGCGCTGAAAAACGCGGGCATCATCATTTCCAGCGATGCGACACTGGTCAAAATGGCCGACATTTATCTGCCAGGGCCGGACGGCAAAACGCCGAACTGGCATATTTTATTGTCTTTGCTGGGTTTTTTCCTGATTATCATGCTGGATTATTTCCGTGTGCGCGGGGCGATTATTTTGGGCATTTTGGCGGTTACGCTGTTGGGCATCCCCTTGGGGCTGACCCAGTTCAAAGGCATAGCCTCAAGCATCCCCAGCATAGAACCGACTTTGTTCGCCATGGACTTCAACGGCTTGTTCAGCGGCAGCATGGTTGCGGTGATTTTCGTGTTTTTCCTGGTCGATTTATTTGACAGCACGGGAACTTTAGTCGGCACGACCCACCGCGCCGGCCTGCTGGTGGACGGCAAACTGCCGCGCTTGAAACGCGCCCTGCTGGCCGACTCCACGGCCATAGTGGCGGGGGCGGCCATGGGAACGTCTTCGGTAACGCCTTATGTGGAAAGCGCGGCCGGTGTGACGGCCGGCGGGCGCACAGGCCTGACCGCCGTAACCGTGGGTGTGCTGATGCTGGTCTGCCTGTGGTTTTCGCCGCTGGCGCAAACCGTGCCTGCCTTCGCCACCGCCCCCGCCCTGCTGTATATAGGCATCCACATGTTGCGCTCGGTATTGGAAATCGCCTGGGACGACATGACCGAAGCCGCTCCCGCCTTCATCACCATAGTCTTCATGCCCTTCACTTATTCGATTGCGGACGGCATCGCCATGGGCTTCATCAGCTACGCCGTCATCAAACTCATCTGCGGCCGCGTTAGGGATGTGCCGCCCATGGTGTGGATAGTCGCCGTTTTGTGGGCGGCCAAATTCTGGTTCTTGGGCGTTTGAGCCGCGATATCCGGTTTGCACGATGCAAAAGCCGTCCGAAACTGCATTCGGACGGCTTTTGCCATATCCCCCGTTTTTTTGCGGCTATCGGGAGGCCGGGACGGCGGCGGCCGGTTCGTCATTGCCGCCGGCCGCGGCATCCAAAGACGCGCTGCTCTGGCAGCTTCCCAGGGCGAACAAGGTCAGCAATACGGCCAGCACGGCGGTAATACGCAGTTCGCGGCAGGGTTTTTCGGCGGCGGGCGGCACGATGTCGGATACGGCCGGGATGCTGTCGAAGTCCAGCGACAGGGAGGAAGCCGCCGCCGCCGTATTGCCCAAACTGCCTATTCCCAAGGCCGACAGCATTTCCCTGTCCAACCGTTCGTCCAAACGGTTTTGCGGGTGCCACAGCCATTTGAGCAACTCGGGCAGGGCCGGCTGCCAGGCGCGCAACACCGACAACACCAAAACCAGCGTCAAAGGCAGCAGGAGGGCGGCGTTTGTTTTGCCTATGCCGCTTTGGCGCGCGATTTCGGCGGCCGCCGTTGCGGCATTGCCGTCAAATATGTCCGGCAGCAGCCCCTTGCCCGACTCGGCCAGCCGGCCGGCCTGGCCGGCTTGGGCTTCTTCCAGCGCATATGCGAAAACCCGCCCCCCTTCCCCGCATACGAGGTCGTACAGCACGCGGGCGCGGTCGGGATTGGCCGCCAAATTATGCAGCAGCCCGGCGGTTACGGCAGGCACGGCCAGCGAGGCGGCCTTGACGCTGTTTTCGGCACGCTCGCCGTGTTCCGTCAGATAGCGGCTCAAAATACCCGCCAGTCGGTCTTGCAGCAGGGTTACTAAATCGATGGACATGGAATATCTCCAAAATGGCAGTTGGTTGGTTTGAATCCGAAACGGCAGGCCGTCTGAAAACGCCTAGGCCTGCAAATAAGGGTTGTGTTGTTTTTCGTGCAGCACGGTGGTCGTGCGGCCGTGGCCGGTAACGATTTGTGTATCGTCGGGCAGGGTTAGGATTTTTTCGCGGATATTGCGCACCAGGTCGTCATGGTTGCTGCGTTCGAAGTCGGTACGGCCTATACTTTCGTAAAAAATCACATCGCCGGCCAAAAGCAGGCCGACTTCCTCGCAATAAAACACCACATGGCCGGGCGTATGCCCCGGGATATGCAGCACCTTGAAGCCGTATTTGCCCAAACGCAAACTGTCGCCCTCCTCCAGCCAGCGGCTGGGCACGAAGGGCGGGGAAACGGGGAAATTATAATTGGCGGTAATTTCCGACAGATTGGCCAACAGGAAGCGGTCGGCCTCGTGCGGCCCTATCACTTCGAGGTTGGGAATATGCCTGGCCAACTCGACCACGCCCGCCACATGGTCCAAGTGGCCGTGGGTCAGCCAGACGGCGCGGGGTTTCAAACCGCGTTTTTCCGCCTCTTCCAACAGGCGCGGCACATTTCCGCCCACATCGGTAAAGACGGCATCATTGGTTTCGTCATCCCACATCAATGTGCAATTTTGACGAAACAGCGTAACCGCGATAATTTCCACATGCAGCGACATTGTTTTCCCCCAACTTTCGGTTTGTTTGCGGCCGGCGCGCACGCCTGCCGTATCTATACGCAAAACACTGAATTATATGCGACAAACCCGCCCAAACCAATCACACCGGGCAAACCCGGGGAAAATTCTTTGTTTTTTGTGGACTTTTGTATCCGATGGCGGCGGCATTGCGGTTTTGCACAGCCGCAAAACGCCCGCGACGGCATAGGCATATGATTGCAAAAAAGGCCGCCCGGGCAAGCGGACGGCCCTCACCGTTTCCGCCCTAGCCCATCACCACGCGGTAAGCCGTATCCTGCCCGGCCAGATAAACCGTTTGGCCGTCTGCCAACACCGCGCGTCCCACCCGATTGGCGGGATTATCCACAAAAGTGCCGTTAGTGGAATTTAAATCCTCCACCCACAGGCTGCCGTCCGCGTCCAAACCGATGCGGCAATGCCGTCCGGAAACGGCGGGGCGGGCGATAACGATGTCGTTGCCCGCCGTGCGGCCTATGCCCAAAACCTGACCGGCCGACAGACTGATAGCGGGCAGCCCGTCCGAAAGAGGCTCCAAACGCGCGCTGCGGGCGGCAGGCGAGGGCCGGGCGGCAGGCGGCGTTTGGACACGGAAACGCGCCACAGACTGATCGCGGGTCAGCTGCAGGATGTCGCCGGCCTGCAAAACCGCGCGGCCTATAGGCTGGTCGTTCACAAAACTGCCGTTGGTGCTGCCCAAGTCTTCGGCTTCCAAACTGCCGCCATCAAACTTCAAGCGGATATGGCGGCCGGAAACCTGCGGATGATTCAGCACGATGTCCGCCCCGCGCCCGCGCCCCAGCACCATATCGCGCCCGGGCGGCAGGACGATGTCGCGGCCGCCGTTGAGCGAGGTCAGGGTCAGGCCGTCGCTGCCGCCGTAAACGCGGGTGGCGGCGGCATTATCCGCCTGCAGCCCGGCCATACGGCGCAGCAGTTGCGAATTGATAGGCGGGTTCGCGCCCGCCCTCACCTGGGCGCGCAACCGGTTGAGGTATACCGCGCCGGCACAGCCCAAGCCCGCCACCAGCAGCAGCAGCAGGTAAATCCAGCGCGTCTGGCGGGCGGCATCGGCCTCGGCCGCACTCAGGCAGCGGCCGCTTTCCTGTTTGAACGGCACGTCCTGCTTTTTGAGCATGGGGATAAGTTCGCTGTTGCTGACGGCCAAGACGGTGTTTTGCTGCTGCACATGGCCGGCATAGTTCGTACCGACCACCTGCCCGCACTGATTGACCAGCGGCCCGCCGCTGTTGCCGCCGGAAATGGGCGCGTGGTGTTCCCACACGGTCGAACCGGTTTGGGATTTGAATTCGCGCTTGAGCGTGCCCTCGGCCACCACGGGTTTGATGAAGCCCTCGGGGTCGCCGAAGCCCAAACCCGAGGTTACATCATCGGACGCGCCGGGAAAGCCCAGCGAAAACACGGGCATGGTAGGCTGGAAATATTCGCTGTCGCCCAAGGGCAGGGGTTCGCCCTCCAAACCGTCCACCCTGCCTATGGCCAAGTCTTTTTCTTTGTCGCTGGTCAGCACGTCTATAGCCAGCAAATCGAGTTTGGGCGCAATGGCGCGCACCACGAACATTTCGGGTTTGCCCAATTTGGCCAATTGGGGGTCGTCCATTTCGCCGCCCAAAACATGATGGTTGGAAATGATATGCCCGTCTTTTGAAACCAGATAGCCCGAGCCGTGCCCCAGCATCAGGAACAGCCGTCCTTTTTGTTTGAACAACACCATGCGGCTGTTGTCCTCGCCCACAACCAGCACATAGCCCTTGTCGTTGATGTTGGACAGGATTTGCGGGTTGGCGATGCGGGCGGCGACTTCGTCGGGCAGGGGGATGCCTATCCACAGGCGGTAGACGGATTGTCCGGCATGGATGACGGGGTTGTCGGCGGCATAGGCGGAAGCCGCCAACAGGCACAGGGCCAACAGGCCGGACAGGATGCGTTTGACAAGGTTCATCAAAATTTCCTTAATGGTTGAAACCCCGCCCTTCAGGGCGGTAGGATT
>JAUMUU010000038.1 GCA_030530545.1 Neisseria sp.
GGGCTTACCAGGAGGACGGCACTATGCTTTTGCTGACGGTTTTTTTCAACAGGACGAATTTTTTCTGCCTTTCCCGCCATTCGTAAATATAGGTGGTTTTGTGCTGGAGGCGGGACAGGTATTGGGAGGTGTTTTCCGCAAGGTCCGTATAATGACAATTGGTTGTAATAAACAGGCGGCTGTCGGCGCGGTATTGGAAGATTTCCTCCCCGTCTTTGTTGCCGGGAAGGTAGCATGGGTAGAGCGGGTGGTCGGTACCCAAGGGGTCCAGGTCATATGCTTTGCCGCTTCTGGCATCTACGATGACACCGAATTGGCAGCTTGAGCCGCAACTCCATATTGCGGGGACATAATTGCCCGCAAAGCCTATAGGGGTATGTTCTTTATTGTAATAATACTCTTTTTTAATGTCCTCTTGCACTATTTTCCATCTTTTGGGAATAATCAGTTTATGGTTTTTGCCCCGGTAAATTTTACCGGCGGGGTAGTCGGAAAAGCGGTAGTCCCGGGCTTGGGCGGCGGCGCAAAACGCCGTCAGCAGCAGGGCGGCGGTTTTCCTTGTCATCATGGTTTTGCCGTTTCGGTTTCTTTATTCTTGCAGCCGTCCCATATCAGCAGTGCCGCGCCTATGCAGATGAAGCTGTCGGCAATGTTGAAGGCGGGATAGTGCCAGCCGCGCCAGTAAAACAGTAAAAAATCGACCACATGGCCGTGCAGCAGGCGGTCGATGACGTTGCCGTAAGCACCGCCTATGACCATGGCCGCGCCCCAACGGCCGCAGCCGCCGAATTCGCGCCGGATTATGGCCCTGGCCAGCCAGATGGAAATCACTACGGCCAGTGCGAGGAAAAAGTATTTCTGCCAGCCGCCCGCGTCGGCCAGGAAGCTGAACGCCGCCCCGGTGTTGTATACCAGGGTAAGGTCGAAAAAGCCGGGCAGGACGGCCAGCCGTTCGGCAAAGTCGAAGTTTTTTAAAACGGCGTATTTGCCGATTTGGTCGGCGATGATGACGGCTGCGGCCAGCAGCCAGTAACGGAGGTTGGACAAGACGGGGTGGGGCATGGGGCGGCCTTTTCGCGCAAAGGTTGCCATTCTATAGCCAATCGGTTGGAAAACCAAGCCTCCGTTTTGCAAAAAATAGAGACAAGATGCGGAATTTACTATAAAATCCTGTTTCTTTTTACAACCCACACATAGGAACGACACCATGCAGAATGATGTTTATGACTATTCCGCCGCCGGCCGGGTATCGGGCAATACCGTATTGCGCAAAACCTACGGCCTGTTGGCGTTATCCTTTATCCCCTGTGCGCTGGGCGCGTTTGCTGCTTCGAGCATGAATTTCCATATCGGCGGCCTGACCGGCCTGATTGCCTTCTTTGTCTTCTTTTATGCGATGATTTTCTTTATTGAGAAAAACCGCTACAGCAATGTGGGCGCGGGCCTGCTGATGGTCTTCACTTTCGGTATGGGCGCGCTGTTGTCGCCGCTGCTGCAATACAGTATGAGTATTTCCGGCGGCTCCAAACTGGTCGCCACCGCCGCGCTGATGACGGCCTCCATCTTCGGCCTGATGTCGGTGTTGGCGCAAAAGGCCAATTTCGACAGTAATGCCCTGGGCCGCTTTTTGGGCATGGGCGCAATCATCCTGATGATAGGCGTAATCGCCAATCTGTTTCTCAACCTGCCCGCATTGAGCCTGGCCATAGCAGGGGTGTTCGTGTTCTTCAGTTCGCTGATGATTATGTGGCAGACCCGCGTGGTGATTGAGGGCGGCGAAAACAGCCATATCAGTGCCGCGTTGAGTATCTTTATTTCGCTGTACAACCTGTTTACCAGCCTGCTGCAGCTTTTGATGGCGCTGACCGGTAACGACGACTGATAATAAAGCCGTTTGAAAAAAAAGGCCGCCTGAATTTGGTTTCAGACGGCCTTTTGACATTTTTTTGCAACCCCGATATCCTGCCGCTTTAAGCGTGTTGCGGAAAATCAATGCAAACCAATACCATACGCCGTGCCGTTTACGCCGGCAGCTTCGACCCGCCCACCAACGGCCATTTGTGGATGATATGCGAGGCGCAGGCGCTGTTTGACGAACTCATAGTCGCCATAGGCATAAACCCCGACAAAAAGCCCACCTATACCGTTGCCGAACGCCGCCGCCTGCTGGCCGACATCACGCGCGGTTTTCCCAATGTCCGCATAGACACCTTCGAAAACCGTTTTTTGGTCAATTACGCCCACAGCGTGAACGCGGGCTATATCGTGCGCGGCATACGCAGCGCGTCCGATTACGAATACGAGCGCACCATACGCTACATCAATTCCGACCTGCAGCCCGAGGTTTCCACGGTTTTACTGATTCCGCCGCGCGAATTTGCCGAGGTTTCGTCCACCTTGGTCAAAGGCCTGGTCGGGCCAGAAGGCTGGCGCGAAATCATACGCCGCTACGTGCCTGATGCCGTGTATGACAAAATTTTGGCCGAACACGGCTGATGGCGGGCAAAAAAGGCGGCCCCACCCCGGCAGCGGGGCGCAAGGCCGCCTCCATGCGTATATCAGGGGGCGGTATTTCGCCCCGTAAAACACTGTCCGAAAATCGGCGACTAGGCCGTTTCCCCTATTTGCTTTCCTTTACCTGTATCCTGCCGCTTTCCAAGGCATCCAAAACGGCAGCCGCATTTTTGTCTTGGGGAAAGTCGGCGACATAACGGCGCAGGATGGTTTTGGCCTCGTCCGTTTTGCCGCCTGCAATCAGGTTCAACGCCAAGGGGAAGCCGCTGCTTTTGCGGCCGCTGTTATAGGCGGCGCGCAACATTTCCTCGCCTTTGGCCGTCATGGCGGCGGCGGATAAAAAGCGGCCGTATTCTTCCTGTACGGCCGGTTTTTGTTGGTCGTTTGCCAACTGCAGCAGCTGGCTGTAGCTTTTGTCGGCTTCTTGGCCATAGCCTTTGATGTCCAGATTATGCCCTATCCAATAAATACGGGCGCGCCAGCCCAGCAGGTTGGCATTTTTTGCCCCTTTCATCAGTTTGTCCGTTTGCGCGGCCAAAAAGCGCACGTCCGCCTCGGCTTTTTTGCGGTCGGCGGGGGTGTCCAGCTTGGGCGGGTAGTCGCCCGCATATCGGCCGACATGGGATATGGCGCGCGCCAGACCCTGTTCGCCCTACTTGACGACATCTTGTTGTTTCAAGGCCTGATAGGGGGCGGCCTGCGCCAGGCCGAAACAGGCGGACAATAAAACGGCAAACAAAAACCGCATGGCTAAACTCCTTATATTACCGGTATGGGAGGGGGCATTTTAACGCCATAATGAACAGGTTTTCAATTGTTTTGGAATAGGTGGTTGATTAAATTTGAATCCGGCTGCAGACTATACAGATAGACACGAATATCATAGCTTGCAAAATCATTGCCGCCGATGGCTTTTATTTCGATAGGCTATAATTTTGAAATTTCAATGGCGGATAAGGTATGCAACACAAAAAATACAGCCGCTCTTTGCACGCCCAAATCAGTTTGGGCACGACTTCGGACGACCGCTTCATGCCAAACGGCTATGTGGCCTCCTTTGCCGCCAAGCCGCTGATATTGACCGAAAAACTGGACGGTCAAAACAACTGCCTGAGCCGGTATGGCGTGTTTGCCCGTTCCCACGCCGCGCCCAGTTCCCATCCTTGGGACAAGCCCCTGCTGGAACGCTGGCAGTTGATTAAGGACGATTTGCAGGATTTGGAATTGTTCGGCGAGAATCTTTACGGCATACATTCCGTGGCCTACAGCCGGCTGCAGTCGTTTTTTTATCTGTTTGCGGTGAGGGAGAAGGGGCATTGGCTGTCTTGGGAGGAAGTGGCGTTTTATGCCGCCCTGTTTGATTTCCCCACCGTGCCGGTGTTGCCGATAAGGCGGCCGCTGGCGGATTTCGTGCAGGAGGGGAGCCGGAAAACCGGGCTTTGTCGCTATGGCTGGAGGACTGCCTGGGTATGCCTTGGACGGGGTATGTGGAAACGGCCGGGCAGTTGGGCGGTTACGACCCGCAATCGGGCGCGCCTTGTTGCGAGGGGCTGGTTGTCCGCAATGCGGCGGACTTTGAGACGAATAACGGCGATTTGCCCGTCCAAGCCAATGAGTTTGACAATTTGTTCAAGCTGGTGCGTGCCAGGCATGTGAAAACGGACGAGCATTGGACGCGCCGTTGGCGGCCTGCGGTTTTGTGCGATTATCAAACCTACGGCTGGCAGGCTTATGCGTTCGGGCGGCCTTAGCCTTGTGTTATAATCGGCCGCGCATACGGGCCGGACAGGCAGTCGCCGCGTAAGCCGCAAGGCATACGGGGAGGAAAGTCCGGGCTGCACAGGGCGGGATGCCGGCTAACGGCCGGGCGCGGCAACGCGACGGAAAGTGGAACAGAAAGCTAAACCGCCGATGGCCGCCTAAGGGCGGTACAGGCAAGGGTGAAAAGGTGCGGTAAGGGCGCACCGTGCGCTTGGCAACAAGTCGCAGCAGGCCAAACCCCATCCGCAGCAAGACCAAACAGAACGCATAGACGCTGCCCGCCGAGCGTTCGGGTAGGTTGCTGGAGCGCGTCAGCAATGGCGCGCCTAGAGGAATGACTGTCCGACGACAGAACCCGGCTTATCGTCCGACCCGTATGCCCCGTTTCCAATCAAGGCCGCCCGGAAGGTTTCTTCGGGCGGCCTTGCCTTGTTTTGCCCTAGGGCTGTTGCCCGCCGCCCGGGGACGGCCTAAAATTTCCCCCGCATCCCCGGCTTTGCCGCCGCAAGGGCGGTGGTTTTAAATTAATACGTATTATTAAGGAGTTATGATGAAATACCGTTTTGCCACCCAGGCCATCCATACCGCCTACGACCCAGACCGGCACAACCGCGCCATTATGCCGCCGATTTATCAGAATTCCATGTTCGCCATGAAGGAAATCGGCGAGCAGATTCCCTTCCGCTACGCCCGTTTGAGCAATCCTACCCGCAAGGTGCTGGAAGATACGGCGGCCGCGCTGGAACACGGTGCGGCGGGCTTTGCCTTCGGCAGCGGCATGGCGGGCATAGACTGTGTGTTCCGCACTTTTTTGCGGCCGGGCGATACGGTTGTCGCGGTGAGTGATATTTACGGCGGCAGCTACGATTTGCTGACCGAAGTTTACGCGCCTTGGGGGGTGAATGTGGTGTTCGCCGATTTGACCGCCCCCGCCAATCTGGACCGCGCCTTGGCGGAAAATCCAAATGTGAAGCTGGTTTGGCTGGAAACGCCGTCCAACCCGCTTTTGCGGCTGGTGGACATCGCCGCGCTGGCGGCCAAGGCCAAGGCGGCGGGCGCGCTGGTCGGGATAGACAATACGTTTGCCACGCCCTGTCTGCAGCAGCCCTTGGATATGGGCTGCGATATTGTGTTTCATTCGGCCACGAAATATTTGTGCGGCCATTCGGATGTTTTGATGGGCATAGTCGTGGTAAAAGACGAAAAGCTGGTTCGGCCTATGCAAAATATGATGGTGAATACCGGCGGCGTGGCCGGCCCCATGGATTGCGCCTTGGTGTTGCGCGGCATCAAGACGCTGGCCCTGCGGATGCGGCAGCACTGCGAAAACGCGCTGGAAATCGCCCGCCGCCTGGAAAACCATCCCGCCGTGGACAAGGTGTTCTATCCCGGCCTGCCGTCCCACGAGCATCATGCGCTGGCGCAAAGGCAGATGCCCAAGGGCTGCGGCGGCGTGGTTACGGTTTATCTGAAAAACGACAGCCGCGAAGCCGCCAACAGTGTGATTAAAAACATGAAGCTGGTAACCATGGCTTCCAGTTTGGGCGGCGTGGAAAGTCTGGTAAACCATTGTTACAGCCAGTCGCACAGCGGCGTGCCGCACGATGTGAAGATGCAGCTCGGCATCAGGGTCGGCCTGCTGCGCTTTTCCATAGGCATTGAAGACGTGGAAGATATTTGGGCGGATATTTCGTCCGCGCTGGATACCACGGTTTAAAAATTTGCAGGCCGTCTGAAAAACTTTTCCGCTTTTCAGACGGCCTGCCGTTTTACGAACGGCAATCCCAAAATGTTTCAACACACAGAGCCGCACATAAGGCGCAGTTTTGTGTATTGCCCTGATTTGGCAGGGGTTACACCCCTCCCAAACAAACCCGAATCCTACCGCCCTGAAGGGCGGGGTTTTAACCGTTAAGGAAATTTTGATGAAAAATTGGTGGATAATGCTGATATACCTGAGCGAAAAACACAACCGCTTCAAATAAACCCCTTACAAGGAAACCCATGCTGACCGAACGCCATTGCGCCCTATTCGACATCCCGTTTTACCAATTTGCCCAACTGAAAAAACACCAACCCGAAACCATCCCCCAAATCAAAGCCGACTACAAAGCCGCCTGGCGGGACTGGCAAAGCCTGATATTGCAGGTATCTCATAAATTGGGCGAACCCTTCGCCCCGCCCCACATCGAACGCTGGTGCAACGGCTGGCAGGTGAGGGCGCACTTTTTCGCCTACTTCAAATACGCGCCCTACACCCAATCGGCGGCGATATTCTCCATACTGCTCAACCGCCGCCGGCTGAGCGTCAGCCTGGACTGGCACAGCTACAAAGCCAGCATCTCGCCCATCAGCCTGTCCCAATACAACCAATGGCCCGAAGCCCTGGATAAGGCCGCCCATGCCGACCTAAACATCTGGCACGGCGGCGACAGCGAATATGACGACTACCGGACAATGGCGCAAACAGGCATACCCCGCCCCAAGGGTGCGCAAGACTTCTACCGCATAGGCGGACAAATAGAACGCGCCGACCTGGCGCAAACCGACAGCGTATCCTGGATTACACAAACCATACACCGGCTGCAGCCCCTGTACGAGGCCTGTTTCGACTAAACGGGCGCAAAGGCCCGCCCGTCAGACCCCGCCCCGTTCCGCCTCCAAAAGCCTGGGGGCAAAATCCGACAAATCCACACCGGCGGCCTTGGCGGCGGCCAAAACCCCGGCCGCATCCCTGCCCTGCCGTATCCGGGCGAAGGCCCACAACAGCGAACTGCGCGTGCCCGTGCGGCAAAAGGCCAAAACCGGCCGGTCCGACAAAGCCAGCAGACTTTCAAATTCCGCAACATCGCGGCCGCCTATCGAACGGGCGGTAACAGGCTGGTGTCTGCATTCCGATATACCCGCCTCCTTCAGCCACAGACTGACTTGGGCAAACGTCGGCTGCCCATCCTCCTCGCCGTCCGGACGATTGCAAATAACCGCCCCTATACCGAGGGCGGCAAGCCCCGCCACATCGGCGCGGGTAAGTTGCGGCGCAACATAAAGCCCCTCATCCAACTTCAAAACAGCCATTCCTATTCCTTTCGTCAAAACAGGCGGCTTCAAACCGGCCGCCGCCAAACAACAAAACAAAACGGCGAGCCCAATCAGACATCCCCGCCGCAACGCAGCCAGACATCGCATTTCGCCCCATCGGCAACGGACAGCAGCGCAGTACCGGCCTCCGAGGGCTGCATAGACAGCACCGTCTGCCGCAACACACCCTGGCGGAAATAATGCAGTTCGGCACGCCCCCCCGGGGGCAGCCGCCGCATATCCTCCTCCAAACGCGTACAGGCATAACCGTTCACCGCAACAACCTTGTCCTGAGGGCAAAGGCCGGCGTTTTCCGCACTGCCGCCGTTGGCGACATGAGTGATAACGGCATGGTCGGCCTGCTGCTTGAAGCGCGCGCCGAAATCGCCCAATACCGGCAGCGTCCCCGGCGCATCCTCCGCAAAACCGCCCTTATCCGCCCCCAAACGCCCCCAAGTCAGCCTGATACCGGCAAAAGCCAGGCAGCCTTCCAAAGGCAGCGGCCGGGTAGTGTACAAAACATCCGCAAAAAAATCCGACAAATCCAGCCCCGTAATTTCCTGACAACGCACCTGCCACTGCCCCTCGTCCAGCCCCCGCCCGCCTTTGCGGCCGTCCTCATAAAGCCCGCGCATCACATCGTCCAGACAAAAAAGCCCCGAGGAACGTTCGCGGATACAAAGGTCCAGGCACAAAGCCGCCAAAGCCCCCTGCCGGTAATAACTGACAATGGCATTGGGCGCATTCTCGTCCTGCCTGTAAAACTTATGCCAGGCCGCGAAACTCGATTCCGCCAAAGTCTGCCTCATCCTGCCCCCGCCCTGTTGCACGGAGGAAATATTCCGCGCCAGCAGCCCTAAATATTGCGCCGTACCGATAACGCCCGCGCGCAGCAAAAACCAATCATCATAATAAGAAGTAATGCCCTCGAAGGCCCAAAGCTGCTCCGTATAACACTCACTGTCCAAACGGTAGGGCGAAAAAGCGGCGGGCCTGATGGACTTCACATTCCAAGCATGGAAATACTCGTGCGAAAACAGACCCAAAAGCTCAATATAAGCATCCGAAGGCCCTTCCCCTCCCTTGCAGGGCAGGCTGTCGCGGCCGGCCATCAGCGCGCAACAATCGCCGTGTTCCAAACCGCCGTAAAGATTATCGCCCACATACAACATAAACAAATATTCGCGAAAAGGCGCAGAGGCGAACATCTGCAGCTGCGCGCCGCATATGGCGGCCAAATCCTTGCACAACCGTTCGCGGTCGAAATCCTCATAACGGCCGCTCAAAGCAACCGCATGGCGTATCCCCCCGGCTTCAAACTCCAGCACCTCCACATTGCCCGCCTCAACCGGGTGGTCGATGAGGTCGTAATAAGAAGCGGCCGAAAAAGCCCCGCCGCCGTCGCGCGGCAGCGTAGTGGCCACATCCCAGCCGCGGGGCAGCCCCTCCAACAACAGCCTGCAGGCCTCGTCCATCCGCCCCTTGAGCGCAAGGAACAAACACGCCCCGTCAAAAAAACCCCGTTCGGCGGTAAGGAAAGACGTGCGTACCGACAAATCATAAGCATAAACCGTATAACGGACCTGCCAATGCCCGGCCAAGGGCGCGGTGTGCCAGACATTTTTCGCCACCTGCGCCAAATCGGCGGCAACCCCGTTGCAACTTGCGGAAATCTCCACAATGTGGCGCGAAAGGTCGCGCACCATATAACTGCCCGGCACCCAATTGGCCAACTCCAGCACCGCCTCAGTATCGGCATCATGGTCAAAAGACAAAGTAACATGCCAATAATGGGCAAGCGGTTCGGGAATGACGGTATAATTAATCATAAGGCAAACTCAACGTCTTAATAGATTTTCACAATAAGCAAAGATAATTTGATTGAAGTCAAATAGCGACTTGATTAAAATCTTTAACCTTTAAAAAAATATGGGAATTTATCGTTAAAGAAAGTGTATTTTATTTAAAGATTATCATTTTCAATTAACATCCCTTTACCTGTTGCAGCCGTTTCATCAAACCTTCCCCGGCGGTTAAAGCCCCGCCCGCGGGCAGTATGGGTTTGGGCGGGGTGGCAACCCCTTCCGGCAGGGCGGCGCACAGGGTCGCCTTATCCGCCGCCCGGCCAAACAGAGACATTATGGCAGCCGCCCCTAAGCCTGCCAAGGCGGCGGCTTCCCCCAAGCGGCAGTTTTACACCTATCCGGCAAAAAAACAAATCAGGCAGCCCGGCCCAGGTTTCAAACCCATACCTGCCGGTTTTTGCCCGCCTGCCATAAAACGCCGGCAACGATATTCCGTGATAAATGGAGACTTCAATGGAAACACAAACTTACAACTACAAGGTGGTGCGGCAGTTTGCCGTCATGACCGTGGTGTGGGGGATAGTCGGCATGCTGGTCGGCGTGATTGCGGCGGCGCAGCTTTATTGGCCGCAGCTCAACCTTTCCGAATACGGCCCCATCTTCCACTTCGGCCGCATCCGCCCCCTGCACACCAACGCCGTCATCTTCGCCTTCGGCGGCTGCGGATTAATAGGCACATCCTACTATGTCGTGCAGCGCACCTGCAACGCCCGACTGTTCGGCGGCTGGCTGCCCGCCTTCACCTTTTGGGGCTGGCAGCTCGTCATCGTATCCGCCGCCATCACACTGCCCATGGGCTGGACGCAGGGCAAGGAATATGCCGAGCTGGAATGGCCCATAGACATCCTGATTGCCCTGGTGTGGATAGCCTACGCCGTTGTTTTCTTCGGCACTATAGCCAAACGCAAAATCAAGCACATCTATGTGGCCAACTGGTTTTACGGCGGCTTCATCCTGGCCGTCGCCCTGCTGCACATCGTGAACAACCTCAGCCTGCCCGTTGGCCTGATGAAATCCTACCCCGTCTACTCCGGCGCGATAGATGCCATGGTGCAATGGTGGTACGGCCATAATGCCGTGGGCTTCTTCCTGACGGCCGGCTTTTTGGGCATGATGTATTATTTCGTGCCCAAGCAGGCGGAACGCCCGATTTATTCCTACCGCCTGTCCGTGGTTCACTTCTGGGCGTTGATTTTCACCTATATGTGGGCGGGCCCCCACCATCTGCATTACACCGCCCTGCCCGATTGGACGCAATCCCTGGGTATGGTACTGTCGCTGATACTGTTCGCACCTTCTTGGGGCGGCATGATTAACGGCATCATGACCCTCTCCGGCGCATGGCACAAACTGCGTACCGACCCGATTTTGAAATTCCTGATCGTTTCCCTGTCCTTCTACGGCATGTCCACCTTCGAAGGCCCCATGATGTCCATCAAAACCGTCAATGCCCTGAGCCACTATACCGATTGGACGGTGGGCCACGTCCATGCCGGCGCCTTGGGCTGGGTGGGCTTTGTAACCATAGGTTCGGTTTACTACATCATCCCCCGCGTCTTCGGGCAGGAAAAAATGTACAGCACCAAGCTGATAGAGTGGCATTTTTGGCTGGCCACCATAGGCGTGGTACTCTACATATCCTCCATGTGGGTGGCGGGCGTGATGCAGGGTTTGATGTGGCGCGCCTTCACCGAAGACGGCACGCTGACCTTCACCTTCGTAGAATCCGTCAAACAAAGCATGAAATACTACGTCATCCGCTTTTCCGGCGGCGTATTCTACCTGTCGGGTATGTGCCTGATGGCTTACAACGTTTACCGCACCGTTGCACAGGGCAAGCCGACCGATGCCGAAATCCCCGTGGTTTCCGAGGCCGCACACCACTAACCATACAGGGCTAGCAAAATGAAATTACAACAATTGGCCGAAGAAAAAGTCGGCGTATTAATCGTGTTTACCTTCTTGGTGATAAGCGTGGGCCTGCTGATTGAAGTTGTGCCGCTGTTCTTCTCGCCCGCCGTAAACCAGCCTATAGAAGGCGTTAAACCCTACAACGCCCTGCAGGTGGCCGGCCGCGACATTTATGTGCGGGAGGGCTGCTACAACTGCCATTCGCAGATGATACGCCCCTTTAGGGCAGAAACCGAACGCTACGGCCATTATTCCGTGGCCGGCGAATCCGTATACGACCGCCCCTTCCAATGGGGTTCCAAACGCACGGGCCCCGATTTGGCGCGCGTGGGCGGCCGTTATACCGACGACTGGCACCGCAGGCATCTCTTAAACCCCCGCTCGGTGGTGTCGGATTCCAATATGCCCGCCTTCCCCTGGCTGGCGCGCAACAAAGTCGATCCCGACCAGGTGGTCCGCCACATGAGGGGCCTGCAGAAGCTGGGTACGCCGTATAGCGATGAAGAAATCGCCAAAGCCCCCGAAGAATTAAAAGACAAATCCGAGCTGGATGCGGTTGTCGCCTACCTGCAGGGTTTGGGTCTGGCTTTGAAAAACGTAAGGTAAGCATCATGGATGCCAACGGAGTGCGTATTTTGTTTACGGTTTGGGTATTCGTCAGCTTTATGCTGGTCCTGTATATCGTGATGAACAAGCGCAACAAAAAAAACTATGACGAAGTTTCCCGCAGCATCATAGAAGATGACGATACCCCGCACGCCGGCGGTAGCCATACCGCCCAATGACGCTGTGGATGGAGCGAAACAATGAACACAACTTCACATTTCACCAGTAATTTTTGGAATTATTATATTGCCGGCATCGTGGTGCTGAGCTTCATCGGCCTGCTGTGGCTGGTTTTGTCGCAAAATGTCGTCAAGCCGCCCAAAGGCGGGGAAGAAGTCGAAACGACCGGACACGACTGGGACGGCATTGCAGAGTACAACAACCCTCTGCCGCGCTGGTGGTTTTACCTCTATCTTTTATGCTGGGTGTTTGGCATAGGCTATTTGGTGGTTTACCCGGGCATGGGCGACTATAAGGGCGTTTTCGGATGGACCAGTACCAATGCCTATGAAAAAGAGGTCAGGCAGGCCGATGAGGAATATAGCCAGATGTATTCCAAATACACCAAGCAGCCTATAGAGAAAATCGCCCATGACCCCAAGGTCGTGAGTATGGGTAAAAATTTTTTTGGTACTTATTGCATCCAATGCCACGGCTCAGATGCGCAAGGTGCAAAGGGTTTCCCCAACCTGACCGATGACGATTGGCTGTTCGGCGGCAAACCCGAACAAATTTATGAAACCATTGCCAAAGGCCGTACCGCCACCATGAATGCATGGGGGCCCGCATTGGGCGAAGACGGTGTAAGGGATGTTGCCAATTATGTGTTGTCACTGTCCAAACCCGAAGAACAATACGATGCCGACCGTGCCTTGCGCGGAAAGGCCCTATATCATGGCGAACCGGCGAAGTGCTTTACCTGTCATGGCGACAAGGGGCAGGGGATACGCGGTTTGGGCCCCAACCTCACCGATGATGTATGGCTTTGGGGCGGTACGCAAAAAGCGATTATGGAAACCATAACCAATGGCCGGCATAATCAAATGCCCGCCTGGGAAGGCTTTTTGGATAAAGACAAAATATATATTTTGACGGCCTATGTGTGGGGTTTGTCGCACAAGGACGGTAAAGCCTTGAAAACCGATACCGAAAATGTGTTGGGTAAAAAGGCGGCTGCCGCTGCGGCCGTGGAAGCCGAGGAGGCGCGCAAGGCTGCTTTGCTGAAGGCCGAAGAAGAGCGTAAGGCCAAGGCTGAGGCGGAAGCCAAAGCCGCCGCTGCCGCCGCGCAAGCTGCTTCCGCACCTGCGGCGGCATCCGCACCCGCCGCCGCACCGGAAGCCGCGCCCGCGCCGGTTTCGAACCCCGCTGTTTCAGCCGAGGGCAAAAGGGTATTTGACGGTTTGTGCTTCGGCTGCCATTCGGCCAATTCCGCCATTCCGAATACGCCGCGCCTGACCAATAAAGAGGATTGGTCGCCGCGCATTGCCAAGGGGAAAGAAACCTTGTTCAAACATGCGATTGAGGGTTTTACCGATAAAGGTATGATGCCGGCCAAGGGCGGTAATACCGCTTTGACGGATGACGAGGTTAAGGCGGCGGTCGTTTACATGGTAAACGAGTCGGGCGGGCAATTCTAGAGTGCCGGGCAGGGTCAAAGCCAAGTTGTTTTGGATAGCAGGTTTGTTCGAAACAGGTTTGGTGGCCCTGGTCGGATTACCGCAATAACACACAAGGCCGTCCTTAACCCGGGCGGCCTTGCCGCATTGTTTCATTTTTATTTTAATCCGCTATATGAGGGCAGATTTCCCTGGCTTCTTCAAAACCGGGCATTTCCAATTTGTTGAGTAAATCATTAAGGACTTTTTCCGGCACTGCGTGTTCCCGATTGCGGTTTTGGGACAGCAGCCGCGAATAGGGTACTTCTATGTAGTGGATTTTGACCCGCGCGCCGTATTGATGGAATAGGTCCAGCCATTTTCCGCGAATAGCGGCAGTGATGTTTGTGGCGTTGAAAACGAAGGTTTGTTGGCGGCGCAACAGGGATTTTGCTTCTTCCCGGGCCAGTTGGACGACCTTGCCCGTGCCTTGTTTGTCGCCGGGGCTGATTTTGTGTTTTCGGCGGATATCGTCCAGGGATAGGGCGGGTATATCGTTTAAATGACGGCTGATAAAGGTGTCTTTACCGCTGCCGGGCAGGGCGCACATGATGTGTGCTTCGAAGGTCGTTGTGTCGAAGGGTATGTAATCGGGCCGGCCGCCGCCGCGGTTCAGGTAGTCGAAGCGTGTGAGGTTGTCGGCAAAGGGGTAGGCCTGTTCTAAGCAGTTGTTTTCCCGTGCCAGTTCGCGGAACAGGTCTATACGCAGCAGGATGTCGTTTTGATCGGCGCATATCCTGCCCAAAATATCGGCTTCGGCCAATAGTGCCAAATGTTGCAGGCTTACGTTCAAACTGGCGGAAATGGCGGCCTTTTCGGGGTCGTTTTTTTCAATCGCCCATAAGGGCAGGCCGTGGAGGCGAACCAGCTTGGCAATCTGTTCGCGTATGGCAAAGGGGGCGGCCAGGTCGGTATAGAGGATTTTGCGGGCGGTGTACTCTCCTTTTTTGGCATGTTTGGGTGAGATGATGCGGGGGATGCCGCCTATGGTTTCCTCGCGGGTCGTGGTGCGTTTTTCTACGTCGTGCAATAAGGCGGCGGCAAACAGGATGTGTTGTTCCTGTGCGGGCAGGTTTTGAAATTCGGCCAGCTCCAACAGGGCTTCGCAGACCATTTTGGTGTGGGTGAAGACATCTCCCTCCGCATGCCAAATACGGTCTTGAGGTACGCCGCGCATGGCGGCAAACCAGTCGAAACGTGCTTCCAATGCCTGCCAGTCTATAGGCCGTTGCGGATTGAATAAAGGAAAAGCCCAAATTGTTTCAGATAACATGATATTTTGTCTAACTATAGTGGATGGGCAAAAATCAGGACAAGGCGTAAGCCGCAGACAGTACGGATAGTACGGCAAGGCCGGGCAATGTTGTACCGGTTTTTGTTAATCCGCTATATTTTTCGCCTTTTTCGCCCGGTAGCTGCTACACGCGTTGCAAAATGTCGTGGCAACTGCTTAGGCTTATCGGTTTTCAGGCAGCTTGAAAATAAAGAAGGCACATCGGATGCTATGCTTTTCCTAACGCATATATTACCGCCCTATGCGTCTCGCCCGTCGGTTTGGAAAAGAAGTGTTCTTCAGTGTGGTGAGGATAAAATCCGCATTTCTCCAGCACGCGTTGCGAAGGGGTATTTTCCTGATAAGTTC
>JAUMUU010000168.1 GCA_030530545.1 Neisseria sp.
AACAGGACGGCCAAAACCTGCTCGCCCTGTCGCGCCGCGCCAAAGAACAACTCACAGACCGGGAACAAACCACGGTTGAAACCGAACTTTCAGACGGCCGCCGCATCAGCACCGTCATCACCCGCCAAGAATTCCAAAACCTGACCCGCCAACTCGTGCAAAAAACCATAGAACCCGTCAAACAGGCACTCAAAGACGCGGGCGTGTCCAAAACCGACATCAAAGGCGTGATTATGGTCGGCGGCAGCACCCGCATGCCCCACATCCAACAGGCGGTCGCCACCTACTTCGGCCAAACCCCGCTCAACAACCTGAACCCCGACCAAGTTGTCGCACTGGGCGCGGCCATGCAGGCCGACATACTGGCGGGCAACAAAAGCGGCGGCGAATGGCTGCTGCTGGACGTAACCCCCCTGTCGCTGGGGCTGGAAACCTACGGCGGGCTGGCCGAAAAAATCATCCCGCGCAATTCCACCATCCCCACCGCCCGCGCCCAAGACTTCACCACCTTCAAAGACGGCCAGACCGCCATGACCATACACGTCGTCCAAGGCGAACGCGAACTCGTCGCCGACTGCCGCAGCCTGGCCAAATTCACCCTGCGCGGCATCCCGCCCATGAGTGCGGGCGCGGCGCGTATCCGCGTCACCTTCCAAGTCGATGCCGACGGCCTGCTGTCCGTATCCGCACAGGAGCAAACCACCGGCGTACAGGCGCAAATCGAAGTCAAACCGTCCTACGGCCTGGACGACCAAACCATCACCCGAATGCTCAAAGACAGCATGGCCAACGCCGCCGAAGACATGGCCGCCCGCGCCCGCGCCGAAGCCGTGGTCGAAGCCGAAAGCATCATAGCCGCCGTAACCGCCGCACTCGAACTGGACGGCGACTTACTGGACAAAGACGAACAAAACACCATAAACAACAGCATAACCGCACTGCAAAACCGTCTGAAAAACAGCAATGCCGAAGAAATCCGCGCCGCCGTCGCCGAACTCGGCCGCAACACCGACAACTTTGCCGCCAAACGCATGAACCGCACCATACAACGCGCCCTGACCGGACAAAACATCGCCGACATCTGACATTCGGACTACTTTAACCGCACAAAAACCGACCACAACCACCCTAAATAAAGAGACAACAAAATGCCAAAAATCACCGTATTGCCACACGCGACCCTATGCCCCGAAGGCGCAACCATAGAAAACGCCCCCGAAGGCCAAACCGTACTCGACGTCTTACTGGACCACGGCATAGAAGTGGACCACGCCTGCGAAAAATCCTGCGCCTGCACCACCTGCCACGTCATCATCCGCCAAGGCTTCGACAGCCTGGAAGAACCGAGCGAACTCGAAGAAGACCTGCTGGACCAGGCATGGGGCTTGGAAGCCGACTCGCGCCTAAGCTGCCAGGCCGTTGTTGCCGATGAAGACCTGGTGGTAGAAATCCCCAAATACACCATCAACCACGCCCGCGAAGAACACTAACCGTCCACACACAAACAACAAAATACCGCCCCGACGGCGGGATTCGAATCATTAAGGAAATTTTGATGAAATGGACAGACACCCAACGCATAGCCGAAGAACTCTACGACCTGCACGGCGACCGCATAGACCCCAAAACCCTGCGCTTCACCCAACTGCGCGACCTGATTATGGCACTGCCCGAATTTGACGACGACCCCGCCCGCTGCGGCGAACGCATCTTGGAAGCCGTACAACAGGCATGGATAAACGAAGCGGAATAACAAAACGGCACTGTCCCAACAACAGTGCCGCTTTTCACAATCCATAAAATTACGCAGGCTGAAAATCCGCAAATTCCCGCAAAAAATTAGCCAACATCTCATGGCCGCATTCCGTCAGCAAAGCCTCCGGGTGAAACTGCACCCCCTCCACAGGGTAAGACTTATGCCTAAGCCCCATAATTTCCCCGTCTTCCGTCCAAGCCGAAACCTCCAGGCAATCGGGCAAACCCTCCCGCGCAACGGCCAAACTATGATATCGCGTACAGGCGACCGGATTGGGCAGCCCGCAAAACACCCCCCTGCCCTCATGAAACACCGGCGACACCTTGCCGTGCATCAAAGACTTAGCCCTCACCACCCTGCCTCCGAAAGCCTCTCCTATGGCCTGGTGGCCCAGACAAACCCCCAAAATCGGAATCCTGCCCGCAAAATAACGCACCGCCTCCACCGAGACCCCCGCCTCCTGCGGCGAACAGGGTCCCGGCCCCACGACCAGATATTGCGGATGCAAATCCTCAATCTCCGATATCGTAAGCTCATCATTGCAGCGAACCGCCACATCCTGCCCCAATTCGGCAAAATACTGAACAATATTATAAGTAAAACTATCGTAATTATCGATAAACAACAACATAACGCACCTGCAAAACAAATTCCGATACCGGGCGGCATACGGGGCATATCCCCGCCGCCCTGCCCCAAACATCCCCGGGGAGAACGGACGGTTTGGAATGAACCGGTTTTCCCGAAAAATACCGACCTTATCAAATTGCCCGTTCGCCTCGGGTTCTACCGACTATTCCTAAGGCAATACCTTATTATCCGTTTGCCCCGAGGGGTAATACCCCCAACAGATTCTGATTCTATCGCTTAAAATGGTGGAGGTTCAAGTGTCGGGTGGATTTTGGGTTGTTTGGCACTAAATTTCGCATAAATTTAGTATGGTTAAATTTAATGAAAAATCAAACTGCCTGACCACCAAGAGGGACGCGGCCGAGGACTTGGCCGCCAAATGAAACCAACCCGCATTAATTGCCGATTGGAAAACGGGATATCCCATGCAGCCGGGCTTTCTTTCTATAGTTGGATTAAAATTGCAAGGCTACAGCATTGCCAACGCCCTTATA
>JAUMUU010000039.1 GCA_030530545.1 Neisseria sp.
GCTGATGTTGAAGCCGGGCAGTACGCTGGGAGTCTTTAACAGGCGCATGGTCGGTCCGGTATGGTAAAAAAACAGGCCGACAATGTAATGGATGCCGTCTGAAAACAAAAAGACTGTATGGTTGTATGTTAAGACGGAACGGTTATATTCCTATACGGCGCAACCGCCCCGCCTATCCGCCGCTGTGCAAAAAGCGCGTGGCGGCCTCATAATCGCCGGCCAATATCATGGGCAGGCCGTGCAGGGATTTGTCTATAGACTGGCCGATTAGGGCGCGGTCCTGTTCCGAGGGCTTGTTCAGCACATAGCCCACCACCAAAGCCTTATCGCCCGGATGGCCTATGCCCAGCCGCAGACGGTAAAAATCCGCCGTACCCAATTTGGCCTGAATATCCTTCAAACCATTATGGCCGCCGTTGCCGCCGCCCAGCTTGAAGCGGATGCGGCCGCAGGGGATGTCCAGCTCGTCATGAACCACCAAAATTTCCTCGGGCAGGATTTTATAAAACTGTGCCAGCGCGGCCACCGCCCTGCCCGACAAATTCATAAACGTATCGGGTTTGAGCAGCCGGATTTCGCCCTCGGGGCGGACGGCGCGGGCGACATGGCCGCTGTATTTCTTCTCGTGCGCCCATACCGCCTTCCACTGCAAAGCCAGTTCGTCCAACAGCCAAAAGCCCGCATTGTGGCGGGTGTGTTCGTATTCGCGGCCGGGGTTGCCCAGCCCGACTATCATCTTAATCATAAGGTCAGCCTTGTTTGGTTTGTATGCGGCGGCGGCGCGCCTCCTTGGGGTCGGCCGCCAGAGGGCGGTAGAGTTCCACCCGGTCGCCCTCCCGCAATACGGTATCGTCCCTTACGGTTTTGCCGAAAATGCCCAAAGGGGCGTTCAAATCGGCTTGGGGAAACTCGGCGGCGATGCGGCTTTGCCAAACGGCCTGCCTTGCCGTACAGCCGGTACGGACGGCCAGGGTCTGCAAAAGCTGCCTTTCCGCCGTGCCGTAGGCGATTTCCACAGTGATGGTTTCAGGCATAGCGTTTGTCCGCCTCGGCGATAAACGCGTCCACCAGCCGTCCGGCCAGGTGGCTGAAGACGGGGCTGATCAGGGCGGCCAACAGAGGGTTGGCGAAATCATATTGCAGGTAAAACTCGATTTGGCAGCAGTCGCCGCCCAAATCGTTGAACTTCCATGTCCCGTCCAAGGTTTTGAACGGCCCGTCCAACAGCTCCATGCGGATTTCCCGGCCGGGGATATTGCGGTTGCAGGTGGCGAAAGACTGCTTTACGCCCTTGTAATCCATATGCAGCCGGGCTTTGAGCCGGTTGCCCTCGCGTTCCAAAACCTCGGTTTTGCCATACCAGGGCAGGAAGTCGGGATAATCTTCCACTTTGTCCACCAGCTCGAACATCTGTTCGGCACTGTGGGGTACTAAGACTTTTTTTTCTACTGTCTTCACCAAAATTTCCTTAATCAATATACTGGTTTTTATTAATCTGCCATATAGTGGGATTTCGCCCGGCCTATTTGTCAAAATGGATGCGCGGGTCGGCCAGGGGATAGAGCAGGTCGGACAAGAGTTTGGCCAACAGCCCCAGCAGGGTGAAGATATAGAGCGTACCCATAACCACGGGATAATCGCGCCTCATCACGGATTCGTAAGACAAAAGCCCCAGCCCGTCCAGCGAAAACAGCGTCTCTATCAACAGGCTGCCGGTAAAGAACGCGCCTATGAAGGCGGCGGGAAAGCCGGTAATCAGGGGGATTAGGGCGTTGGGCAGGATGTGCCGCACAAGGATGCGCCCCTCGGGCAGCCCCTTGGCGCGGGCGGTGTAGACGTATTGGCGGCGGATTTCTTCCAGGAAGATATTTTTGGTCAGCACGGTCATCACGGCCAGATTGCCCGCCACGGATGCGGTAACGGGCAGGGCGATATGCCAAAGATAGTCGCGGATTTTGCCCGCCGTATCCAGCGTATCCCAGTCGTCGCCGGTCAGGCCGCCCTGCGGAAACCAGGCCCAAAAGCTGCCGCCGCCGAACAATACCAGCAAAACCAATCCCAAAACAAAGGGCGGGATGGTGTAGCCTATGAGGACCACCATGCCGCTGATTATGTCGAAACGGCTGCCGTCCCGCACGGCCTTGGCTATCCCCAGCGGGATACATATCAGATAAGTCAGGAAAAACGTCCACAAGCCCAAACTCATGGATACGGGCAGTTTCTGCCTTATCAGTTCCAAAACGGTTTCGTGGTGGAAAAAGCTGCCGCCCAAATCAAAACGGGCAAACCGCGCCAGCATCTCGAAATAACGCTGCAAGGGAGGTTTGTCAAAGCCGTACAGGGCATTCAGCGCGGCCGCGTCCTCGGCACTCAGGCGGGTGTTGCCCCCCAGGGCGCGCGCCGCCCCCGATGCCGCCTCGCCCATGCTGCCGCTGCCCGACAATTGGGCGGCCATTTGTTCCACCGGGCCGCCCGGCACGAATTGGATGACGGCGAAGGTGAGGGTGAGTATGCCCAGCAAAGTGGGGACAAGCAGCAAAAGCCGTTTGACGATATAGGGAAACATATGCCTTTTGCCCGCATCAGCCCATCAACAGCCCGATTAGGACTTCTTTGAACAAAAAGCCGAATACGCCCAAACCCAATACGAAAAACAGCATGAACATGCCGAACTTCCCGGCCTTGGATTTTTTGCCCAAGTCGTAAACGATAAAACCCAAAAAGACGACCAAAACGGTCAGGCCTATACGCATCGCCCATTGGGAAAATTGTTCTTCCGTCATTGCCGGTTTCCTTTTGTCCGGTGTGTGTTTGGGCTTTCAGACGACCCGGCCGCCCGAAAACCACGGTTGGGCCGCTCAGGCCATCGCCTGCTGCAAATCGGCAATCAAATCGTCCGCGTTTTCCAAGCCTACCGAAATACGCAGCAGCCCCTCGCGTATGCCCGCGCCGTATTTGGCCTCGGGGGTCATGCGGCCGTGCGTGGTCGTCCACGGATGGGTGATGGTGGAGCGCACATCGCCTAAATTGGCGGTTTTGGAAAAAATTTCCACCCTGTCTATCAGCTTCCATGCGGCCTCCTGCCCGCCCTCCACTTCGAAGGCGATGACTATGCCGCCGCCGGACTGCTGTTTTTTGACCAGCGCGGCCTGCGGATGGTCGGCGAACCCGGCATGGAAAACCGCCTTCACCTTGGGTTGCGCCCTAAGCCAGGCGGCGATTTTATCGGCATTGGCGCACTGCTTTTCCATACGCAGCGGCAGCGTCTCTATGCCGCCCAGCAATATCCATGCGTGAAAGGGCGACATGGAAAGTCCGGCGGCGTTCATATAAACCTGCACCTGCTGCATCAGTTCCTTGCGGCCGACCACCACGCCGCCGTGTACGCGGCCCTGGCCGTCTATGGCCTTGGTTGCCGAATGGACGGACAAATCCGCGCCGAATTTCAGCGGCTGCTGGATGACGGGGGTTAAAAAACTGTTGTCCACGACCAAAAGCGCGCCCGCCTCATGGGCGATGGCGGCCAGTTTTTCCAAATCGGCCACCTCGTTTAAAGGATTGGACGGCGTTTCCAAGAAAAACATCTTGGTATTGGGCCGGACGGCGGCACGCCATTCCTCGGGGTCGGTTTGGGAAACATAGGTGATTTCAATGCCGAAACGGGCGATGTGGTTGTTCAACAGGCCTATGGTCGTGCCAAACAGGCTGCGGCTGCAAACCAAATGATCGCCCGCGCCCAAAAAGGTCAGTATCGAAGCCTGGATGGCGGCCATGCCCGTCCCCATGCAGACGGCGGCCTCGCCCCCTTCCAGCAGGGCGGTGCGCTTGGCAAAGGCGGATACGGTGGGATTGGCGGTGCGGCTGTAGGTAAAGCCCTGTTTTTCGCCCTTGAACAAGGCCGCGCCGTCTGCCGCGCTGTCAAACATAAAGCTGCTGGTGATGAACAGGGCCTGATTGTGTTCGTTGTATTGAGTCTGCTCTTTCGCGCCGCGTATGGCGGCGGTTTCGGGGTGGAGTTGTCTGGTCATGGCCTTTTAATTGTGAAGTTCGGTAAAGGATATATATTCTGCGCCTATTCGGGCGGGCTTTCAAGCGGCGGCGCGTCCGAAAACGCCGCGCGGTGGAAATCGACCAACTGCCGCGTATAGGGGTCGGACGGACGGGCGAACACTTGGTCGCAGTCCCCCTGCTCGATGACGCGCCCGTGCCGCAAAACAAGGACGCGGTGCGCCAAAGCGCGAATGACGGCCAAATCGTGGCTGACTATGACCATGCTCAAACGGCGGCTGCGCTGCAGCCCGGCCAACAGCTCCAGTATCTGCCGCTGCCACTGCATGTCCAACGCGCTGGTGGGTTCGTCCAAAACCAATATGTCGGGGCGGATGACGGCCGCGCGGGCTATGGCCAGCCTCTGCCGCTGGCCGCCGGACAACTGGTGGGGGTAACGGCCTTGGCAGTCGGCGGGCAGGCCCACGGTGTGCAGGATGTCCGTTACGCGGTTTAGCAAATCATCGCGGCTTAATCCGGGCTCGAAAACGCGCAAACCCTCGGCCGCAATATCGAAAACGGTTTGCCGGGGGTTGAACGCGCCAAACGGGTCTTGGAAGACGATTTGAATGTGGCGGCGGCTTTGCGGCCTCCAGTCGGCGTTGTTGATTTTCAGGCTGCCCGTGCTGCCGGTCAGGCGCAGCAGGGCTTTGGACAAGGTGGTTTTGCCGCTGCCGCTCTCGCCTATAACGCCCAAAGTTTCGCCCGCTTTGAGGTTCAAACACACATCCTCCAGCAAGGGCTTCATGCGGCTGCCCAGCCAGCCTGTTTTTTCTTTGACGGCCACGCCCAGGTTTTGCGCCTCCAAAACCAGGGGCGCGTCTTGTGCCACGGGGGAAACCCGCCGTTCGGGGGCGGCGTTGAGCAGCATGCGGGTGTATTCGTGTTGCGGGCGGCCGAAAACCTCCCGCGCCCCTCCCTGTTCGACCACGCGCCCCTGCCGCATGACGATGACGAAATCGGCAAAACGGCGCACAAGGTTCAAGTCGTGGGTGATGTACAGCAGGCTGCCCTTGTTGCGGCGGCGGGTTTCTTCCAGCAGTTCGAGTATCTGCGCCTGTATGGCGACATCAAGGGCGGTGGTCGGTTCGTCCGCAATGAGCAGTTCGGGTTCGGCGGCCGCCGCCATGGCTATCATGGCGCGTTGGCGTTGCCCGCCGGAAAGCTCGAAGGGGTAGGCGCGGGCTTTGTTTTCGGCATCGCGTATGCCGGTTTGGCGCAAGAGTTCCACGGCGCGCGCGCCCGCCTGTTTTTTGTCCAAACCCAGGTGCAGGGTCAGGGTTTCGGCAATCTGGCCGCCTACGCGCATGACGGGGTTCAGGGCGGTCATGGGTTCTTGGAACACCATGCCTATGCGGCGGCCGCGCAGTTGGCGCAGGCGGCGCGGGGGGGCGGCCAATATGTCTTCGCCGGCAAAGTCTATGCGGCCTTCCAGTCGCACGGCGGGATTCAGGCGCATCAGGGCCTGCGCCAAGACGGTTTTGCCGCTGCCGCTTTCGCCGACAATCGCGGTTTTCGCGCCTCGGGGGATATTCAGGCTGACGTTGTGCAAAACCTGCCTGTCGCCGAAAAAGGCGTTCAAGCCTTGGATTTCGATTATGTTCACTCGGTTTTCCCCATCCGCGCTTATTGCCGCATCCTGACATCGAAGGCCTGCCTCAGTCCCTCGCCGATTAAAACCAGCAGCATCAGCATCAGGGCCAGCGTGCCGAAGGCGGACAGGCCTATCCACCATGCGTCCAGGTTTTCCTTGCCCTGGGCCAGCAGTTCGCCCAAGCCCGCCTGTGATGCGGGTACGCCCAGGCCCAAGAAGTCCAAACTGGTGAGGGCCAGCACCGCGCCCGAAATGCGGAAGGGCAAAAAGGCCAGCACGGGGGTCATGCTGTTGGGCAGTATGTGCCGCCACATGATGATATGGTCGCCCACGCCCATGCTTTTGGCCGCCAAGACGTAGTCGGCCCGGCGGTTTTTCAGGAATTCGGCGCGGACGTAGTCGGACAGGCCCATCCAGCCGAACAGGGAGAGCAGGAAAAGCAGTACCAGCAGGCCGGGGTTGAAGAACGATGATAATATGATAAGCAGGTAGAGTTCGGGCAGGCCGCCCCATATTTCGAGAAACCGCTGCATCAGAAGGTCGGTTTTGCCGCCGAAATAGCCTTGTACCGCGCCTACCAATACGCCTATGGCGGTGGTAACGGCGGTGAGGGCCAGGGCGAAAAGCAGGGAGTCGCGAAAGCCGTAAACCAGCCTGGCCAGGATGTCGCGCCCCCTGTCGTCCGTGCCTAAAAGGTGGTTGGCCGAAGGGGCGGCGGGGTCGGGCGATGTGTCGAAGTCGTTGAGTGTGGCGGCGGCATAAGGGTTGGGCGGGTAGATGGCGCGGTTGCCGCCGGTGGTGATGTTGGTTTTGATAAGGGGGTCCAGGTAGTCGGCCGGGGTGTCGAAGCCGCCGCCGAAGTCGCGGTCGTGGTAGTCGTGTATCAGGGGGTAGTAGTTTTGCCCCTGATAGTGTATCCACAGGGGTTTGTCGTTGCTCCACAGGGGGGCGAGCAGGGCGGCGGCAAAGACGGCGGCCAGCAGCAGGAAGCTGTAATAGCCGCGTTTGTGCCGTTTGAAGGCCTGCCAGGCGGACGGGGTGTCGGGGGTTGCGGGGCGCATAGGGTTATTGCGGGATATGGGAATGGCGGCGGGTCAGGTCGGTAATCAAAAGCGGGTTGTCTTTGCGAAGCAGGTCGATTATCCGTCTTTCGTGTTCGGCATCGTTGTAGGCAGGGTCTTGGGCGAAGGGTGTCAGGCGCATGGTAAATTCGAATCCCCAACCGCTGTAGTCTTTGCCCGCGCTTTCGGGGGAAAAGTAAAGTTCGCTCATGCCGTAGGAGACGATGTGGCGGTGGAATACGGGGTCGGCGCAGTCGTATATGCTCGCGCCGTCCAGGGGGTCTTCGCCGCCCATGCTGTATTTGTTGATGCTGCCGTAGTGGCGGGGTTCTCTGCCTTGGTATACGCGGTCCAGTTCGCGGTCTATGGCTTCCCAGCCTACCGCGCAGTCTTCTTCAAAGGCGGCGCGGTATTGTTGTTCGTCCATCGTTCTTCCTTTAGGTTGGGCAAAGGTGGTAAAGATAGCAGTTTTCGGGCGGGGTTGCCATAGTTTGGTCGTTATGGATATAATGTTATATCGTAACAAGAAAGGGGTTCTTATGAAACCGAATATCCATCCGGAAAATTACCGCACGGTGCTGTTTTTCGACAGTGGTGCAAATGAGGGCTGGCTCATTCGTTCTTGTGCCGATACGCACGGTAAAACTATGGTGTGGTCGGACGGCAGGGAATATCCTGTGTTTATGTTGGATACGTCTTCGGCATCGCATCCGGTTTATACGGGCAAACGGCGCGAGTATGCCACGGAAGGGCGCGCCAGTAAGTTCAGCCAGCGTTATGGTTCGATGTTGGGCTCTTTGAGAAAGGATAAGTGATGCAGGTGTTGTCGTCTTTGAAATCCGCCAAAAAACGCCACTGCGATTGCCGGGTGGTCCGCCGCCGGGGCAGGGTGTATGTGATTTGTAAGTCTAATCCGCGCTTTAAGGCCAGGCAGCGTTAAGGGATAATAAACGGTTGTATGTTTTAAGCCCGGTTTGGGAATTTTGAAAAAAAAGGCCGTCTGAAAGCATTTTTCCGCTTTTCAGACGGCCTTGCGCTTTACCGCCTAATCATATATCCGACATCAATCGCCCATGGCCATCAGGCTGGCATTGCCGCCGGCGGCCGTGGTGTTGATGCTGCACGACACTTCTTCGAACACCTGCAAAATGTCCAAACCGTTTTCGGAGGGCAGGATGCGGACCAGCGCGCCCCCGCCTTGGGCCAGCGTCTGTTTGATTTGGGCGGGCAGCGGCTCCAGTGCGGCAACGTGGCTGACGGCTGCGTCGGAGGGCGCGGCGGACACTTCCACCAACCCCTCCAGCTTGTCGGCATAGGCGGCCAAGGGGTGCTGTTGGGCGACGACGGCGGTAACGCCGGAAGCGGCCAGTTGCGCCAGCGCGTCAAACGATGCGGCCAAACCGCCGCCGTAAACCCAAACGCGTTTCGGGGCGCGCCAGCTTGCCGCGTTGCGCTCGCCGGTGGGGCCGGACAAGACGGCTTCGGCGTTCCGCAGGGTACGGAAGCGCGCCCGACCCAAGGCGGCGGCGGCATTGAGTTTTTCCTGCCTGTCCAGCGGCAGGCCGTGCAACACGGTTTCCAGGCGTTTCAGCGCGGCTTCGTCCGCTTCGCCAACCTTGGTCAGCTCGGGCGCAATCCAGCCGTTCAAGCGGCTCAACCGCTGCAGGTAGAAAGGGCCGCCCGCCTTGGGGCCCGTGCCGGACAGGCCGTGGCCGCCGAAGGGCTGCACCCCGACCACCGCGCCGACAATATTGCGGTTCACATACACATTGCCCGCCTCTATGCGGTTGAGGATGTGGTTTACGGTTTGGTCTATGCGGCTGTGGATGCCGTGGGTTAAGGCATAGCCCTTGCCGTTGATCTGGTCCAACAAACCGTCCAGTTCGCCCGCGCGGTAGCGTACGACGTGCAGCACGGGGCCGAACACCTCGCGTTTCAATTCCGACAAATCGTTCAATTCGAACAAAACCGGCCGGACGAAGGTGGCGTTTTGCGGATCAACGCCGTCTGCCAGTTTGACCTCGTGGAAGGATTTGGCGGCAGACTTCATTTTGTCTATATGGGCAAGCAGGTTTTGCCGCGCCTCGGCATCTATGACCGGGCCTATGTCCGTGGTCAGATTGACGGGGTTGCCGACAACCAGCTCGTCCATCGCGCCCTTGATGATATTGATCATGCGGTCGGCCACATCTTCCTGCACGCACAAAATACGCAGGGCGGAACAACGCTGCCCCGCACTGTCGAAGGCGGAATTCAAAACATCCAGGCAGACTTGTTCGGGCAGGGCGGTGCTGTCCACTATCATGGCGTTTTGGCCGCCCGTCTCGGCAATCAACACCGGATTGTCGCCGCGTTTGGCCAAGGTTTGGTTGATCAGGCGGGCGACTTCGGTAGAGCCGGTGAAAATCACGCCGCCTATGCGCGCGTCCTGGGTGAGTGCCGCGCCCACGTCGCCCGCGCCCAACACCAACTGCAGGGCTTGGGCGGGAATGCCCGCCTCGTGCATCAGCTGCACGGCGCGGTGGGCGATAAGCGCGGTCTGCTCGGCCGGTTTGGCCACCACGGTGTTGCCTGCGGCCAATGCGGCCGCGACTTCGCCGGTGAAGATGGCCAGCGGGAAGTTCCACGGGCTGATGGCGACTATAGTGCCTACGCTGCGGCTGTCCGCGGGCAGGGTTTTCTCGGCCTCGTCCGCATAATAGCGGCAGAAGTCCACCGCTTCGCGCACTTCGGCAATGGCGTTGTTTAAGGTTTTGCCCGCCTCGCGCACGGCCAGCATCATCAGCTGGGACATATTGGCTTCGAGCAGGTCGGCAAAACGGCGCAGGGCGGCGGCGCGTTCGGCGGCCGGCGTCGCCTGCCAGGATGCCTGGGCGGCCACGGCGGCAGCCACGGCTTCCTGTGCCAAGGCGGCATCGGCAAAGCCGGCCATACCCACGACATCATTGTGGTCGGCGGGGTTTTTCACCGCCTGTTCGGCCTGCGCGGCGCGTGCTTCGCCATTGACGATGGACGTGGCGCGGTAGGTTTGCGCGGCCGATTTGTTGAGTTCGTCCTGCAGCTGCTGCAACACGTTTTCGTTGCTCAAATCCACGCCTTTGGAATTCAGGCGGCCTTGGCCGTACAAATTGCGCGGCAGCGGCAATGCCGGATGCAGGTGTATGCCCTCTTGGGCTATGGTTTCGAACGGGCTGCGGACCAGCGTGTCTATACTGATACTCTCATCGACAATCTGATTGACGAAGGAAGTGTTCGCACCGTTTTCCAGCAGGCGGCGCACCAGATAGGCCAGCAGCGTCTCATGCGTGCCCACGGGGGCATAGACGCGCACGCGGCGGCCCAGGTTCTGTTCGCCTACCACCTGGTCGTACAAAGTCTCGCCCATGCCGTGCAGGCACTGGTGTTCGAAATCCTTGCCCTTGCCCATCTGGTAAATGGCGGCCAGCGTGTAGGCGTTATGGGTGGCGAATTGCGGGAACACCGCGTCTTGCGCGTCCAACAGCTTGCGCGCGCAGGCCAAATAAGAAATATCGGTGTGGACCTTGCGGGTGTAGGTCGGATAGCCTTCCAGGCCGTCCACCTGCGCCCATTTGATTTCGCTGTCCCAATACGCGCCCTTCACCAGCCTGATCATCAGTTTCTGATTATTGCGCCGCGCCAGGTCCACCAGATAATCAATCACAAAGGGGCAGCGTTTCTGATAGGCCTGCACCACGAAGCCTATGCCGTTGTATCCGGCCAAATCGGGGTCGGAAACCAGGCCTTCCATCAAATCCAGCGACAATTCCAGGCGGTTGGCTTCTTCCGCATCAATATTGATACCTATGTCGTACTGCTTGCCCAACAAAAACAGTTCTTTCAAACGCGGCAGCAGTTCGGCCATCACGCGGCCGTGTTGGGCGCGGGAATAACGCGGGTGTATGGCCGACAGTTTGACCGAAATGCCGTTGCCGTTGTAGATACCCTGTCCGGCCGCGTCTTTGCCTATAGCGTGGATGGCCTGGACATAATCGTTGAAATAACGGTCGGCATCTTCCCGGGTGTAGGCCGCTTCGCCCAACATATCGAAAGAATAGCGGTAGCCCATTTTTTCGCGTTCTTTGCCGTTTTGCAGGGCTTCTTCTATGGTTTGGCCGGTAACGAACTGCTTGCCCAACAGGCGCATGGCGTAGTCCACGCCCTTGCGGATAAGCGGCGCGCCGCCCTTGCCCATCAGCCGGGTTAGGGCCGCGCCCAAAGTGTCGTCATTGTTGGGCGTGGTGAGCTTGCCGGTAATCAGCAAACCCCATGCGGCGGCATTGACGAACAGGGACGGGCTGTTGTTCAAATGGCTGCGCCAGTTGCCCTCGGACAATTTGTCCTGAATGAGTTTGTTGCGGGTTTCGGCATCGGGGATACGCAGCAGGGCCTCGGCCAGGCACATCAGCGCAACGCCCTCTTCGCTGGACAGCGAAAACTCGTGCATCAGCGCGTCCACGCCGCTGGCCTTGGTGCGGTTGGCGCGTACCTGCGTAACCAGGCGGCGCGCCAGCTCGTCGGCGTTTTTGCGCTCTTCCTCGCTCATTTGGGCGCGTTGCAGCATATCCTTCACCGCTTCGATTTCGTCGCGGCGGTAGGCATCGGTAACGGCCTGGCGCAATTCGCTTTGTTTCGGATGGGCAAATTGGAACATGGTTAGTCTCCGTAGTCTCTCTTCGGGTTGTTCGGATGGTCTTTCAGACGGCAAAAACCGCCTGACGAAGGTTTATATAATAACAAAAAACCGCCTGTTTTTTGTGTTCTTTTACGCTTTTTCAAGGGCCCGGCCGCCCGTTTCGCACACCAATGCGGCTAATATTTGTTTTGCCGCAAATTTTTGCCGCCGCCGGGGCAGGCAAAAAAACCGCCCGCATAAATTTCTAGCGGGCGGCGTTACGGTTTATGCGGTTATTTGGCAGCGCGGTATTCCGCATCGGCCTTGTCGAAACGGTCCAACACCTCCTGCGTCGGTTTCTTGTCGGCCAGCGAAACCGCCATGGCCACTATCCAGCACAAAATAAAGCCCGGTACGATTTCATACATGGTGGGCAGATTAACCGAGGCCAGATAAGGATTGACCTTCTGTTCCCACACCACCACCATCACCGCGCCGGCAGTCATGCCCGCCAACGCGCCCAAGGCCGTGATGCGCTTCCAGAATACCGACAAAATGACTATGGGGCCGAAGGCCGCGCCGAATCCCGCCCAGGCGAATTCCACCAGCTTCAGCACTTCGCTTTTCGGGTCGGAGGCTATCATAATGGCCACGGCGGCTATGGTCAGCACCATAATGCGGCCCACCCACACCAGCTCGGCCTGAGGCGCGTTTTTGCGCAAAAAGCCCTTGTAGAAGTCTTCGGTAATCGCACTGGAACACACCAGCAATTGGCAAGACAGGGTAGACATCACCGCCGCCAGGATGGCGCTCAAAACCACGCCCGCTATCCAAGGGTTGTACAACAGGGTGGAAAGCGCGATAAAGATACGCTCGTGGTTGATTTTCTGCGTCTGGTTGTCAAACATGGTGGATACCTGGTCGGGGTGGGCGCCGAAATAGGCGATGCCGAAATAGCCCACGGCCACCGCCCCGCCCAAACACAAAATCATCCAAGTCATACCTATGCGGCGTGCCGACACCAGCGATTTGGCGTTTTCCGCCGCCATAAAGCGCGCCAAAATATGCGGCTGGCCGAAATAGCCCAAGCCCCATGCCATAGTGGAAATAATGCCGACAACGGTCGTACCCGCAAACAGGCTGCCGTACTCTATGCCCGTGCGTCTGCCCATATCCGCCATCACCGCGCTCATCTGTTCCGCGCCGCCCAGCCCCAGATAAACCATAACCGGGGTCAGGATAAGGGCGAAAATCATCAGGCTGGCCTGCACCGTATCGGTCCAGCTTACCGCCAAAAAGCCGCCTATGAAGGTGTAGGCTATGGTTGCGCCCGCGCCCAGCCACATGGCCTGGGTGTAGGTAACTTCAAACAGGCTTTCGAACAAACGCGCGCCCGCCACCACGCCCGAGGCGCAGTAAATGGTAAAAAACACCAGGATGATGCTGGCCGAAATCACCTTAATCGCCTTGCCCATAGCGCCGCCCGCGCCGAAGCGGTGGGCGAAGTATTCGGGCAGCGTCAGGGCGTTGTTGTTGTATTCGGTATGGACGCGCAGCCGCCCGGCCACCAAAAGCCAGTTGAAATACGCCCCGACCACCAGGCCTATGGCTATCCAGGCCTTGCCCAGGCCGCTCAGGTAAACCGCCCCGGGCAGCCCCATCAAAAGCCAGCCCGACATATCGGACGCGCCCGCCGACATGGCGGTAACGAAGGGGCCCAGGCTGCGGCCGCCCAGGATGTAGTCGTCAAAATTCTTAGTGGAAAAATAAGCCGCCAAACCGATAAGCAAAACCGCTATCAGGTAAATGGCGAAAGTGATGTACATGGGGTTCATGGGTTTCTCTTTCGTGGGTTTTTCTTGTGCCGTTGAAAAATTGTCTACAATTTGACAATCGGTTTACGCGGCGGGTTTATACTAAACCCGTTATTTTTTGTCAATCTTTGCCAAGAAAATTGAAGATTGATACCTATTGCCATCTTATCTAGGATTTATGATGCAGCCGTTCTGCCCAATCGGGGCGCAGGAGGCGCAAGGCTTCATTCCAATACAGGCAGTCGCGCGCCATAGTGAGTGAGGCGGGGGTGTTCAAGGCCATCATCCGCCCAATGAAGGGTTTCAGCATGTCGGCATCCGCAAACATCCCCCCGTAATCGCCATAAACGCGCAGGGTTTCGGTATGCAGCACTTCGAGCAGGCTTTCGATTTCGGGCTGCAGGGTTTGCCACACCCCTTGGGGCGGCCCGGGGCGCAATATGTCTTCCAGCCAGTATTTGATGTTTTCCAAACCCTGAAAGCGCGGGTCCCGCCACAACAGGCGCAGGGCGGCGGTTTTGCCCGGGATTTCGCCGCCGTGGTGCGGATGGTCGAAATCAAACAGCCGGACAAGCTCATACAGGGCGCGATTGCGCTTTTTTTCGGGCAGGGCAAGCAGGGTGTCGCGCACCTGTTCGGGCGTGTGCCACAGGGGGAGGGGCATTTTGATTCCTTAATTGGTAATAGGCGTTTTGTTCCTGCAGTTGGATGTAGAAGGGATGGGCTTAATCGTCCTTCACCACCCTTTCTTTCAAAGCCTTCAGCACATTTTTCACTACCTTAATCCGTGTTTCCACATCTTCCATCTGAGCCGCAAAGCGCAACTTGTCCGCCCCGGCCAGCCGATATTTTTTATCCGTCTGAATCAGCAAAATAATCTCTGTCGGATCGATATTGTGGTTTTTGCCGAAGGTAACGGTTACGGCTTCATTGGTCGCGTCTATCGCGTCTATGCCCAATTCTTTGGCCGCAAGGCGCAGGTGGTGGCTGGCAATCAGGGTTTTGACGGGTTGTTCGGGCAGGCCGAACCTGTCCACCAGTTCTTCATGTATGGCGTTGATTTGCTGCACGGTTTCGCATACGGCCAGGCGTTTGTAGAGCACCAGCCGTTCGTGGATGTCGGGGCAGTAGTCTTCGGGCAGGAGCGCAGGGCTGTGCAGTTTGATTTCGGTGGTGATGCCCAAGGGCGCGTCCAAATCGGGCTGGCGGCCTTTTTTCAGGTCGCGCACGGCCTGTTTGAGCATTTCGGTATAGAGCGTGAAGCCGACCTGCATCATTTCGCCGGACTGGCCTTCGCCCAGGATTTCGCCCGCGCCGCG
>JAUMUU010000169.1 GCA_030530545.1 Neisseria sp.
CGTGCTTGTGGTCGGTGTAGCGGAATCGGTCTTTGCCGCCGCAATGCGGGCAGGGTTGGTGTTTGCGGGTATTTAAGAGTTTGGCGGGTATGCCTAGGGCGGCATGGATTTCAGGCCAGCGGCCATAGGCGGCGGCTCTAATATCGGAAAGGCTGTGTTTCATGGTTGCTCCTTTCGGAATGCTTACCCCTTCCTGCCGCTCAAATTGCGCGGAATTGCGCGGAATTGAATCTTTCAGCCTGAAACAGGTTGCAGAAAGCCAGCCTATGCGCAAAAAAGCGCATAAGCGGGCAGGTTTTTTACAGGGGAAACGGTAAGAAAAAGGCTTTCAGACGGCCTAACAAGACGGCCAGCCGTCCGATGCTTCAGGCGGCGGGAAGCCGTGCGGCTCGGTCGGTTTGTTTTGATTGCTCAAGCGGTGGCGGGCAGATTCCAGCGTGTCATTCAGGCTGGCAAATTCCCGCATTACGCCGCCCGCTATCATCAGGCCGCCGCACAATGCCTGATTGTCGTCGGTTTTGATGTAGTCGATACGTTCCGCGCCCAAAAGCTCCAAAGCGGAAGCAAGGTTATAAATGGCATTCTGCATATTGCCATGTATTGCGGAAATATCATTTTCGGTTAATAGCCCTTGATGGGATTGCTCCATAATGGTTCGGTTTGCAATGCTTAGGAATGATGACAGGCCGTCTAGCGAAAATCCGTATTGCGGCGATTGTGGGTTACGGGTGGTTTTCATGCTTCGCCTCCGATTTCATGAATCAGTTTTCTTAAATCTGCCAAAGGGTAAGCCAAGGCGCGGGAAACGTCGGCGGGGTTGGCGGTTTCGGCCTGAATCAGCAAAACGGACAGGCAGGAAAGGGCGCGGGCGGCATCTTCCAGCCTGTATAGCTGGCGTTCGTCGATGGAATGGGTAAAAACCGCGTGATGATGAATTTTCATGCTGCCAGCCCTCCCGAAACAATGCGGCATACCGTCCAAGTGTCGGCGGCGGTTTGCTGGATATTGAAGCGGGCGCGGGGGTTGCCTTCCAATAGGCGGCCTGTGTAGCGGCTGGCCTCGTTCAGGCTGGCAAAGGTGCGGATTTTGTGTGAGATAAGCGGGCGCGTGAATGCGCGGCGGATTTTGGTCATGATGTTTACCTTTCTGTTTGGCTGGATGCCGCCTTTCCGTTCCTACACGGTGGGGCGGCGGGCAAAGGGCAAAGGGTAGGAAACCGACAAACAGAATCGGCAAGGCTTGCGCCTTACTTTGCCCCCGCCTGCCATTGCAAAAGGTAAAACAGGGGGATATGCAAGCGTAAAAATACCGCTGGGCATTCGGGCTGTCTTGCAGCTCTGATACTCTGTGCGGCTTGCTTGCCTGTTTGTGTCAGCTTCCTACGGCTGGCCGTCCTATTGAAGACGGCGCGGCCATTATTGCCCTGCGGGCTTTCGGTGTCAATAGGCCGTCTGAAAATCAGGGCGGCGGATTTGGTAATAGCCTGTTTCTGTTCGGATGATTTCAAACAGCCCCGCCGTGTCGGGGGTGGTCAGTTCGTCCACGATTTCGGCGGCGGCCTCGAAACCGTCAAACAGCATTGGGGGCATATCGGCGGCGGCCAAAACGCGGGCGGCGGTTTCGCCGATGCCGTATTGCTTGGCAATGGCGGCAATGGCGGCGTTCTCCGTCTGCCCGCTTTGGCGGCGGGCGTTGTAATAGGCGGGCGCGTTGGTCATGGGTTGCCGCTCCCCTTCATGCCGTACAGGCGGCTTTTGCGTGCATGGCCGAACTGTCCCGCTTGGCCGCGCATTCGGCAAGGTAGGCGGCTATTTCGTTTTCCAGCCAGCCCGTAACGTTGGCCGATACCTTGATGGGCTTCGGAAAATCGGGGTTGTAATGGCGGCTTTTCGGGTTGGTCATGTTCCAAATGGTCGCCGTGGATACGCTCAAGCGGGCGGCCAGTTCTTTCACGCGGATAAGGTCGGTTTTTTGCGGTTGGGTCATTATCGGTTTCCTTTGGCTGGGTTGGATTGCTTTTTTCATGAAACCATAAGAAAAAAATTATTTCAATACATAAACATACTGTGACAAAAATCGCGTGAAACATTAAAACCGCTGTAAAAGTCGATAAATTCCTTTGCGTCCCTAAGAAAAAAAACGGTTCGGTACCCTTTGTTATGACATTTGCAATATACTGTTTTATATGTGAAAAAAAATTTTGGCAGATGCAAAATCTTACTGTTTTTTTAAACCCACTTTAAACCCATTTTAAAAAAATAACCCATTGATTATAAATTGTAAAAATGGTAACTTTTGGTATTGTAAAATGGAAACTTAGAAATGGAAACTTGGAAAAGTAGTACACTCTACCGCAATACCTGCCAGCCTCTACGGTAAAGAATTTTGCAGCTAACCAAGATGGAAAATACAAGGCCGTCTGAAAGCGTTTTTTTCAGGCGGCCTTCTATTCGGTCGAACAGAAAATTCATTTTTGAGGGGTGCTTTTTTCGGCAGGGGGGTGGGGCGGTGCTAATTTTGCCCGTCCGTTTTTCTACCTTACCCCGCCTTATGCGGGCTTATGCTGCCTAAAATCCGCATCAGAAAAATGTACAAAACGTCATAAAACCGCGCAAAAATCATACGAAAATTATCGTCAAACAGATAAAAAACGTTCATAAAACAATAATTTCCTGTGGTTTTACAGCCATTCAATAGCCCTTGAGGATGTACCAAACCTGCCTGCAACATAGGCCATAATCACGGGTCAAAATGTTTACGGCTTCAACGGAAGATTTAGATTCGGTCAGGCGGTCAAAATCTGCCCG
>JAUMUU010000170.1 GCA_030530545.1 Neisseria sp.
GCAGGCCATGCGCGACTTCAACGAAAAACTCGCCATCCTGAACTTCCCCCAATTCATTTCCCCCACCACCGTAACCACCCGCGCCGCCGACGTGCGCGCCTTTTTGGCCGAACACGGCGACATCATAGTCAAACCGCTGGACGGCATGGGCGGCATGGGCATCTTCCGCCTGACCGAATCCGACCCCAACATAGGCAGCATACTCGAAACCCTGATGCGGCTGGACACCCGCACCATCATGGCGCAACGCTACATCCCCGACATAGTCAAAGGCGACAAGCGCGTATTGGTCATAGCCGGCGAAGTCGTACCCTATGCCCTGGCGCGCATCCCGCAAAACGGCGAAACGCGCGGCAATTTGGCGGCGGGCGGGCGCGGCGTGGCGCAGGAGTTGTCCGTGCGCGACCGCGAAATCGCCGAAACCCTCGCCCCCGAACTGAAACGGCGCGGCATTTTGCTGGCCGGGCTGGACATCATAGGCGAGTGTCTGACCGAGGTGAACGTAACCAGCCCGACCGGATTCCAAGAAATCAGCAAACAAAAAAACTGGGACGTGGCCGCCCGCTTCACAGACGCGGTGGAACAGTCCGTCTGAACATATAGCGGATTAAATTTAAACCGGTACAGCGTTGCCAACGCCCTTATGTGCTATCCGTACACAGCTCTCGCTGCCGCCTTGTCCTGATTTAAATTTCATCCGCTACACAAAACGCGGGCTGTTCGCCCAAACCGCCCGCATCAGGAAAACCGCCATGCAAACCCCCGAACAAAACCCCGACAGCTATGCCGCGCAAATCAAAGGCAAAACCGGCCTGCGCCGCATCATCAATGCCTGCGGCTACACGCGCGACGGCTTCAAGGCCGCCTGCGAGGAACAAGGCTTCCGCCAACTTTTGTGGCTCAACATCCCGCTGATTGCCCTGGCATTGTCCCTATCATTCGGCACGGCGGTCAGAATGATGCTGATAACGGCATCGTTCTTATCCCTGATAGTGGAACTCTTCAATACCGGCGTGGAAGCCGCCGTAGACCACACGTCGCTGGAAAAACACCCGCTGGCCAAACGCGCCAAAGACGTTTGTTCGGCCGCACAGGGGCTGGCCCTGCTGCTGCTGGCCCTGATGTGGCTGCTGGCCCTGTTTTGCTAGGGCAGACACCATCCGACACCGCCTTTGCGCCGTAAGTCCAAATATTTGCGCCAAGTCAAAAAATTGCACTTGCCCGATATTGTATAACGGAATATATTAACCCCTACCGGCTTCACTTTAATCAACCGACAACCCAAAAGGAAGGCAAAATGAAAAAACTGCTGTTTGTTGCTGTAAGTGCCGCACTGTGCCAGGCCGCTTTGGCCGCCGGTGTGGAGGTAAACGCCCCCTGGGCGCGCCAAACCGTGCAGGGCATGGTGAACGGCGGCGTGTTTATGGATTTGAAAAACGACACACCCGCCGAAATCACCTTGGTCGGCGGCTCCAGCCCGGCGGCCAAAAGCGTGGAAATCCACGAACACGTCCATGCCGAAATCAAAGACCCCAAAACCGGCCAAAAAGCCATGGGCATGAAAATGCAGGCCGTCCCCGGCGGCCTGAAAGTCGCCAAAGGCCAAACCGTAAACCTGAAACCGGGCAGCTACCATGTTATGCTGATGGGTTTGACCAAACCCCTGCAGCCGGGCGACAAATTCCCCTTAACCCTGAAATTCAAAGGCGCGCCCGACAAAACCGTTACCGTTGAAGTGCGCGCCAACGCCGACAAAGGCAAACCGCCTATGCCGCCCCACGGCCACGGTTCCGAGCCTCAAGGGCAAACCGCCCCGCAGCACGGACACTAAAACACACAGGCGGGCCGTCTGAAACACCATTCAGACGGCCTTTTTTCCGCACCCCCACCTTTTTACCGTCCCGCCCCCGGCCTGCAAAAGCATTCGGATGAAAAAACGCTTCAAAAAAAACATGACCACCCCCCAGCAAAACACCGCCCTCCTACACATCCAACGCGGCCTGAACCACAACTTCCGCGACCCCGCCCTACTCAAACGCGCCCTCACCCACCGCAGCCATTCCGCGCACAACAACGAACGGTTTGAATTTATCGGCGATGCCATCCTCAACTACACCGTGGCCAAAATGCTGTACGAAGCCTTTCCCGACCTTCCCGAGGGCCGCCTGTCGCGCCTTCGCGCCAACCTGGTAAACCAAAAAACGCTGGCTGAAATTGCCGCCGGCCTGCACCTGGGCGAAGCCCTTTACCTTGGCACGGGCGAACTCAAAAGCGGGGGTTTCGGACGGCCGTCCATATTGGCCGACGCGATGGAGGCCGTTTTTGCCGCCGTCAGCTTCGATGCCGACTTTGCCGCTGCCGAACAAGTCATCCGCCGCCTGTTTGTCCAACGCCTGAAAAACATAGACCCCGCCCACGAAGGCAAAGATGCCAAAAGCCGCCTTCAGGAAGCCATGCAGGCGCAACGCCTCCCCCCGCCCAAATACCGCATAGAGCACCAACAAGGCGAGGGCAACGATGCCCGCTTCACCGTTTCCTGCGACCTTGGCGAACTGGGCCACATTACCACCGCCCGGGCAGCCAGCCGCCGCCACGCAGAGCAACAGGCCGCCCAAACCGCCCTGGACTGGCTGAACAAACACCACCCCGCCAAAAAAACAAAACCATAAGCGGACAACCGCCTGACACACAGCCAAAAATATAGCGGGTTAAAATAAGGGGCTGACGTAGATTAGCCCTAAATTCCACACCAATCCCGCAGGATTTTTAGCTGCTGGGACGGTGTGCCGAAGTTAAACCG
>JAUMUU010000040.1 GCA_030530545.1 Neisseria sp.
GCGGAATCACCACCCAGTTGCGCGACAGGTTTTGGCCGGAGATTTTTTTGATGCGGGACAACTCTTTGACTTCGATTTCGCCGAATTTGGCAAAATCCACCTTGGGCCAGGGCAGCAAATCCAAACCGCCGCCCAAAGACGCACCGGCGGCAACGGGCGCGCCTTTGCCCGCACCGCCCTGCAGGGCGGCCTTGACGAAGGCTTTGATGTCTTCGCCGACTATGCGGCCTTTCAGGCCCGTGCCTTTCACCAGGCCCAAATCCACGCCCAATTCGCGCGCCAGTTTGCGGGCGGACGGGCCGGCATGGGCTTTGGCGAAGGATGCTTCGTTTACCGGCGTGTTGCCGAAGGCGGCCACGGGGGCGGCGGCAGGCGCGGGGACGGGTGCTGCTGCCGCCGGGGCGGGCGCGGCGGGTGCTTTCGGGGCTTCTGCCGCAGGGGCGGGGGCTGCCGCAGCAGAAGCGGCGGTTTCCACTTCGATAATCGGCGCGCCTTCGGATACTTTGTCGCCCACTTTCACCAGCACGGCCTTCACTACGCCTGCGGCGGTGCAGGGCACGTCCATGGTCGCCTTGTCGGTTTCCAGTGTAATCAGGGTGTCGTCCACGGCAACGGTGTCGCCCACTTTGACTTCCACGGCGATGATGTCCACGTTTTCATGGCCGCCTATGTCGGGGACGGCCACGGTTTCCACACCGCCCGCAGCGGCAGGGGCCGGTGCGGGGGCGGCCGCAGGCGCGGGGGCTTCGGCGGCGGGCGCGGCAGGCGCATCGGACGCGGCGGCGGTTTCCACCAGCAGGATGACGCTGCCTTCAGATACTTTGTCGCCCACTTTCACTTTCACTTCCTTCACCACGCCGGCCGCATCGGCAGGCACGTCCATGGTGGCTTTGTCGGTTTCCAGCGTAATCAGGGTGTCGTCTACGGCTATGGTGTCGCCGGCTTTGACTTCCACGGCGATGATGTCCACGTTTTCATGGCCGCCGATATCGGGTACTTTGATTTCTACGATGCTCATAGAGCCTTCCTTTTATATCTTGTGATACCGTAAAACTTTCGGGTATCTTTAAAATTAACGTTTGCTGCAGCTTACGGCGTTTTGCAGGGGAACGGGGGTCAATCCGCCATCTTTGCCGACTTCGTAGACGGCCACGGCGCAAGCCTTCCCGGTCAAACCGATTACTTCATAATCGTGTCCTGCCTTGGGGACGAATGAAGCCATCCGGCTATTGCACGAACCCTCTTCCAGTATCGAAATGACAGTCGGCGTTTCCGAAACGGTGGTCAGGCCTATATAGGCGGCCTGAACATTGGCCGCCTTATCCGCAGGCACGATATATTCGCGGAAAAACGCCCGCGACAAAATACCGTTCGTCTTGCCTATATTGCGGCTGTGTTCCGTTTCGGGTATGCCCAGGCTTTGGCTTTTCGCCGTACCGACCAGCGAACCGAAGGCATCGCCCAAACTTCCCCCCGTACCGACCTTGGTGCCGTGGTTTTGATTTTCGCAGTCTATCCCGCTGATCAAATAGGCCGGTTTCTGATTTTGGCCGTATAAGCGGACGCGGGCTTGAGAACCGCTGTCATAGGCCGCCTCCTGCCGGACCGGCGGCGCATTGGACGAACAGGCGGCCAACAGTATGGCAAAACTTCCAATCAATAATGGCTTCATGGATTTTCCCTCTGCTTTTTCAGACGGCCTGCAAAATCCAGGCCGCCTAAAAACCGCTTAACGCTTCCAGCTTGGCGCGGTATCGGTTTTGATGCCGTATTTCTCAATGGCCTGCTGAACCGTTTCCTTGCCGATTTTGCCCTGGTCGGCCAACGCGCCCAACGCGGCGACGGCCACATTGTAGCGGTCCACTTCGAAGAACGAACGCAGGTTGGCGCGGCTGTCGGAGCGGCCGAAACCGTCCGTACCCAACACATGGTAATCATTGGGGATATAGGCGCGGATACGGTCGGCGAAACTGCGCACATAGTCCGTGGCGGCGATAACCGGGCCTTCGTGGCCTTGCAGCTGCCAAGTAACGAAGGGCAGCTTTTTATCCTCCAGCGGGTGCAGGCGGTTGTAACGTTCCACCTCGATGGCATCGCGGTGCAGCAGATTGAAGGACGGGCAGGACCAAATATCCGCATCCACGCCGAAATCCTGTTTCAGCAAATCGGCGGCGGCCAGCACTTCTTGGAATATCGTGCCCGAACCCATCAGCTGAACCTTCTTGTCGCCGTTTTCGCCCTTGCGGAACAAATACATCCCTTTCAGGATTTCTTCCTCTATGCCTTCGCGCTGCGGCAGGGCGGGATGGGTGTAGTTTTCGTTCATCAGCGTGATATAGAAGAACACATCCTCATTATCCACATACATACGCTGCAGGCCGTTGTGGACAATCACCGCCACCTCGTAAGAGAAAGTCGGGTCATAGGACACACAGGTCGGAATCAGGTCGGCCTGAATATGGCTGTGGCCGTCCTCGTGCTGCAAACCCTCGCCGTTGAGCGTGGTGCGTCCGGCCGTACCGCCCAGCAAAAAGCCGCGCGCGTGCATATCGCCCGCCGCCCAGGCCAAATCGCCCACACGTTGGAAGCCGAACATAGAATAATAAATATAGAACGGAATCATGGCGAAACGATTGTTCGCATAGCTGGTGGCCGCCGCAATCCAGTCCGCCATCGCGCCCGGTTCGTTGATACCTTCCTGCAGAATCTGGCCGTCCACCGATTCCTTATAGAACATCAGCTGGTCTTTATCCTGCGGCGTGTACTGCTGGCCTTTCGGATTCCAGATGCCGTATTGGCGGAACATGCCTTCCATACCGAAGGTACGGCTTTCGTCAGGTACAATCGGTACGATACGTTTGCCGATTTGCTTGTCTTTCAGCAGGGTAGCCAACACGCGGACAAACGCCATGGTGGTTGAAAATTCGCGGTCGCCGCTGGATTGCAGCTGTGCGTCGAAATCGGCCAAAGCGGGAATCGGCAATGCTTCGTTGTTCGGGTTGCGCTGCGGCAGATAACCGCCCAAGGCGTTGCGACGCTCGCGCAGATATTTCATTTCTTCGCTGTCTTCCGCAAAACGGATGTAAGGCAGGTCGCCGCTCTCGATTTGCTCGTCGGTTACCTTGATGCCGAAGCGGTCGCGGAACTGCTTCAACGAAGCCTTGTCCATTTTTTTCGCCTGGTGGGCGACGTTTTGCGCTTCGCCAGATTGGCCCATGCCGTAACCTTTAATGGTTTTGGCCAGAATTACGGTCGGACGGCCGTCTGCATTGTTCACCGCTTCATAATAAGCCGCATATACTTTGTGCGGGTCGTGGCCGCCACGGTTCAATGCCCAGATTTCATCGTCGGACATATTGGCCACCAAGGCTTTCAACTCGGGCGTGTTGAAGAAATGTTCACGGACATATGCACCGTCTTTGGATTTATAAGTCTGGTAGTCGCCGTCCAAACATTCGTTCATGCGGTTTTTCAGTGCGTTGTTGGTGTCGCGTGCCAGCAGTGCGTCCCAGCGGCTGCCCCAAATCACTTTCAATACATTCCAGCCGGCACCGCGGAAGTTGCCTTCTAATTCCTGGATAATTTTGCCGTTGCCGCGAACCGGGCCGTCCAAACGCTGCAGGTTGCAGTTGATGACGAAAATCAGATTGTCCAATCCTTCGCGTGCCGCCAATGCGATTGCACCTTGGCTTTCCGGCTCGTCCATCTCGCCGTCGCCGCAGAATACCCAAACCTTGCGGCCTTTGGTTTTGCTCAAACCGCGCGAATCCAGATATTTCAAAAAGCGCGCCTGATAAATCGCCATCAAGGGGCCAAGACCCATAGATACGGTAGGGAACTGCCAGAAGTCGGGCAGCAAATGCGGGTGCGGGTAGGAAGGCAGGCCGTGTCCGCCCACTTCCTGGCGGAAATTGTCCAACTGCTCGTCCGTCAGGCGGCCTTCGACATAGGCGCGGGCATAAATACCGGGCGAAGAATGGCCTTGGATAAAGACCAAATCGCCTTCCTCGCCTTCGCCCTTGGCATGCCAGAAATGATTGAAGCCCACATCGTACAAAGTGGCGGCGGACTGGAAGGAAGCGATATGGCCGCCCAATTCCAAATCCTTCTTGCCCGCGCGCAAAACCATGGCCGCCGCATTCCAGCGCACGATGGAACGGATGCGGTGTTCCAATTCGTGATTGCCAGGCGATTTCTGCTCCTTGCCCACGGGGATGGTGTTCAAATAGGCGGTGGTCGCGTCAAACGGCATGTGGATGCCGCGCCGGCGGGTATATTTCACCAGGTTTTCCAGCAGGAAATGCGCGCGCTCCGTGCCTTCGTTTTCCAGCACGGAGCTTAAGGCATCTAACCATTCCTGAGTTTCAATCGGATCGATATCGTTGATTTGGTTGGACATAGGTTATCCCTTCATTAGAAAGTTACAGAATACGGCTGCAAAGGCGCGCGCCGACCGTACCGGTGGGGCGGATGTGCGGCAGAGGCCGCCCGGTTTTTGAACGCGCCGCGCCATATCGTGGAAAAAGCCGCAAAATGCTATCAGTTATCGGCTTCCCTTGCAAACGGCAAAGCAAGCAATTTGTACAAAATCAAAAAAATACCGAATATAAAAAATGCCGGATTTTCGTTTTCGAAAAATAAAACGGTAAAAAAACCCCTCGCGCATTCGGTTGCATACAAATTTCAAACACCGCCATCTTCCCCGGGGCGGCGGCGTTTCAACAAAATCCTCACCGCGCCGTCGTTGCCCGCATGAGGCTCGGCATAGGCCAAAACATCGGGATGCTGCATCAGCCAGCGGCGCACCAGGTTCTTCAACTTGGGCTGATAACCGGCCGAACCCAAACCGCTGCCGTGGATGATTTCCCCGCACACCCCCCGCCTTTGCACAAAGGCGACAAACTCGTTCAGCACCTTTTGCGCCTCGTCTTGCGAATAACCGTGCAAATCCACATCGGCCACAACATCGTAATAGCCGGATTGCAGTTTTTTAATATCGTTGCGCCCCTGCCCGTTTTTGCTGAACGCGGCCGGTATGTCCTGCCACTGGCCGTCGCCCACATAGAAAAAGCCTTCCCCGTCTTCTTGCCCCCCGTCCCCGCGCCGGGGCAGGATGGGCGAAGTATCCCTGTGCGCCTCCCGCCGCCCCGCGTCCCGCAGCGGCACGGCATCGGCCATCAGGAGGGCAAAATCCACCTCTTCGCTGCGGCGGCGCGCCGCCTCGGCCTCCAGCCGCGCCCGCCTTTCGGCCTCCGATTTGGCCTGCCTGCCCAAATCCTGCAAAATATCCTGAAAATCACCCTTTTTCCCAGCCATAAAACCGTCCTTAACAATGCAATACCGCCGAACAACCGCCTAAAACAAGCCGCACGGCACAGGTAAAACCCTGATTTTACCAGAACGCGCCGCAAAGCCTTATCCTTGAAATCGGGGCTTTAATCATTAAAAATAACAATGGAATTAAAATCCGCCGTTGTGAAACGGGCGTGAAACGCGGCGGAATGGCGCAAGGGGGAAGAGGGGCGATTTTTCAAAAAACCGTTCTTTTTTAATTATGATAAATACATGATTGGAAATAAATTAGGATTTTGATATAAAAAATGACGGATTCAAGGCGGAAAGCGTTTTATAGGGCAAAGCCCGCATGATCAAATTATCCGTTAATCAGATTCTCCGCATACCGCGCCAAATATTCCCGCCCGTCCTGACGCGCCTGCGCCAGATATTGCGGCAGCAGGGGCGAATTTATATCGGCCAGTGCCTGCAATACGGCGATTTTCTGGTATTCGTCCCCGTCCCAGCCGTCTTTGTCGCGGTATATGCCGCGCCGCCAGAATTGTTCGGCATAGCGTTCGGTGTGCGGCGCATGCAGTTTGGCCGAAACCATCAGGGCGCGGCGGCAGGTGTATTCTTCGGGGTCTTGGCAGAAATATTCCGCCCACTGCCAGGCGGCGGCGCGGTCGGACAGGCGCGGCAATTGGCCGGCCAGCTGCCAGCCCGCATCGTACACGGGTTGCCGCCTATACGTTTCGCACAGGCACAGCAGGGCGGGGTCGGGCAGCATTCCGGCTATGTATTCGCTTTCGTTGTCGCGGGCGGTGAGATAAAGCAGTTGCGCGGCTTCTTCGGGCCGCCATGCCTGCACGGGAATGTGTTGCGCGAAGTCGGAACACGCCGCCCACACTTGGGGCATGGCGGCATAACCGCATTCCCATTCGCCGCCGATTTCCCGCTCGTCCAAGCTGCCGTATGCGGCGGTTTTCCAAGCAAGGAAATCGGTGTAGGCCCTATGCAGTTTTTTTGCGACTGTATTCATAATCGGTTTGCCTTGCGGTTTTTCAAACTAACTTCCGCCCAAAACCGTCCGTGCGGGTTGGCACCGGCCTCTTCTCATGTGGCGGACATGAAATAAGGAAGGATTGCGCCCTTATTCCGAATCAAATTTAATCCACTATAATCCAATCCGCCATCGCGAACCACCCCCTCTAAGGAATCGGAATATGTCAAAACACATCATATTAGGCGTTACGGGCGGCATAGCCGCCTACAAATCATGCGAACTGGTGCGCCTGCTCAAAAAGCAGGGGCACGGCGTTACCGTGGCCATGAGCCGCGCCGCCGCCGAATTTGTCTCGCCCCTGACCTTTCAGGCGTTGAGCGGCAGCCCCGTCATCACCGAAACCCATGGCAATGCCGAACAAAACGGTATGGCGCACATCAACCTGACCCGCCGGGCCCATGCCTTCCTAATCGCCCCAGCCACCGCCAACACTATAGCCAAAATCGCCAACGGCATTGCCGACAGCCTGTTGTCCAATCTGGCCGCCGCGCGCAAATGCCCCTTGGCGGTCGCGCCCGCCATGAATGTGGAAATGTGGCACAACCCCGCCAACCTGCGCAATATCGCCCGCCTGACGGAGGACGGGGTCGTCGTCTTCCAGCCGGAATCGGGCGAACAGGCCTGCGGCGAAAACGGTTTGGGGCGTATGCCCGAGGCTGCGGTGTTGGCCGAGCTGCTGCCCGATTTGTGGACCGCCAAGACGCTGGCGGGCAAAAAGGTGCTGATTACCCTGGGCGCGACCTTCGAGGCCATAGACCCGGTGCGCGGCATCACCAATTTGTCGGGCGGGCTGATGGGCGCGGCCCTGGCCCGTGCCTGCCGCGCGGCCGGTGCGGAGGTGAGCGTCATCTACGGCCAAATCCAAACCGCCCTGCCCGCCGGGATGCGCCAAACCGTGCAGGCCGTGAGCGCGCGCGAGATGTACCGCGAGGTGATGCGGCAGGCGGGTTGGGCGGACATTTTTATCTCTGTGGCCGCCGTGGCCGATTACGCGGTCAAAAACGCCAGCCGCCACAAAATCAAAAAAGACGGCGGCGGCAAACCCCCGGTTATCGAATTGGAAGAGAACCCCGACATACTCGCCTCCGTGGCCGCCCTGCCCCGGCCGCCCTTCTGCGTAGGTTTTGCCGCCGAAAGCCGCAAGGTTGCCGAATATGCCCGCGCCAAGCGTATTCGGAAAAATATCCCGCTGATTGTTGCCAATGATGTATCGGTCGCCATGGGCAAGGCGGACAACCAAATCACGCTGATAGACGCGGCGGGTGAAACCGCCCTGCCCCTGTGCGGCAAGCAGGAGGCCGCCGAAGCCATAGTCGGGCGCGTGGCCGCCCTGTTATCGCGCGGCTGACTGCGCCCCCATGCGAAACGGCAGGATGGGGCGCGCCGCCTGCTGGCAGGCACTGATGCCGAATTTTAATATTTGCTGCATCTTGTAAACTTATGTTATCTTTTCCCAACCCCCGCCCGTCCTATCCGGCCGGACGGGGTTGATGCCCGATGTTTGTTTCGGACTGCGGGCGGGGCAACCCGCCTGCCGCCGGCACAGGGCGCAAAAGAAAAACCGGCAAGCGGCCATACGCGCCCGCGCCGGCCAACTTTGGAGAAACCCCATGACTGAAAACAATACCCCGTCCGACAACCGGCAGCAACAGCCGGAAAATGTGGAGTTGCTCAGCGCGCAAGCGCCGGTAACGAATTTTCGCGGCCTGATGATAGCCATAGTCGCGGCCATTGTGAGCGCCATCCTTTATCAGGTGCTGCCTTATGATGCAAACGTCAATAAGGGGCTGACCATTTTGGCCTTTGTCGCCATTATGTGGTTTACCGAGGCCGTCCACATTACTGTAACCGCCTTGATGGTCCCTCTGTTTGCCATTTGGTTCAAGATTCCCGATATGGGTACGAAACAGGCGCTGGCCGGTTTTGCCGACCCGATTATTTATGTGTTTTTCGGCGGCTTCGCCCTGGCAACCGCCCTGCATATGCAGCGTTTGGACAGGAAGATTGCGATTTGGCTGATTTCTTTGTCGCGCGGCAATACTATGGTGGCCGTCCACCTGCTTTTTGCCGCCACGGCGTTTTTGTCCATGTGGATAAGCAATACCGCCACCGCCGCTATGATGCTGCCGCTGGCCATGGGGCTGATGAGTCATTTGGATAAGGAAAAGGACCGCAATACTTTTGTCTTTGTGCTGTTGGGCATTGCTTATTGCGCCAGTATAGGCGGCCTGGGCACGCTGGTCGGTTCGCCCCCCAATATGATTGCGGCCAAGGCTTTGGATTTGGATTTTACGGGCTGGATGAAATACGGCCTGCCCATGATGCTGGCCCTGCTGCCTTTGATGCTGTTTTCGCTCTTCGTCATTCTGAAACCCGATTTTTCCAAGCGTGTAACGGTTACGGAGGAGTCTATCCCCTGGACGCTGCACCGCGTTATCGCCATGTTGATCTTTATCGCCGCCGCCACCGCCTGGGTGATGGGCGATACGATTAAAAAACAGTTCGGCATCGCCAGCCCCGATTCTTTTGTCGCGCTGACTGCGGCCGTGGCCGTGGTGATTTTCGGCGTGGTGCGCTGGCGCGAGGTGGCCCGCAATACGGATTGGGGCGTGCTGTTGCTTTTCGGCGGCGGTATCGCGCTGAGTGATTTGCTGCAGAAATCCGGCGCGTCCGAGGCTATAGGCCGCGCTATGGCCGACGGCTTCGTCCAGGCCCATCCCTTTGTCGTCATCCTAGCCGTCTCCACTTTCATTATCTTTTTGACCGAGTTTACCAGTAATACCGCCTCGGCCGCCCTGCTCGTCCCCGTCTTCGCCAGTGTGGCCGAGCAGATGAATATGCCCAGGGAAGTTATGGTGATGATTATCGGCATAGGCGCGTCCTGCGCCTTCATGCTGCCCGTGGCCACGCCGCCCAACGCCATAGTCTTCGGCACGGGGCTGGTTACGCAAAGGGATATGCTGAAGGTCGGGATGCTGCTCAATATTTTAAGCATCATCCTGGTGTCGCTGTGGGCGTATTTCTTTTTGATGTAGCAGGGAAAACATAGAGCAAGGCCGTCTGAACGCGTTTTCAGGCGGCCTTTTTGAATAAAACACCCCATATCGATTACAATTGCCAAACCTTTATCAACCAATCGCAAAAAACACCATGCTGGACATACAACTCCTCCGCAACGACCCTGCCGCCGTTTCCGCCCGCCTGGCCTTGCGCGGCCACCATTTCGACACCGCCCGCTTCGAAGCACTGGAAGCCCGCCGCCGCAGCCTGCAAATCCAAGCCGAAGAACTACAAGCCGCCCGCAACAGCGAATCCAAAAAAATCGGCGGCTTAAAAGCCCAAGGCAAACACCAAGAGGCCGAACAGGCCATGAACACCGTGGCGCAAATCAAAACCGGGCTGGAACGGGCCGCCGCCGAACTCGAAACCGTACAGGCCGAACTCGAAACCTGGCTGGCCGCCATCCCCAACCTGCCGCACGAAAGCGTCCCCGTGGGCAAAGACGAAACCGGAAACGTCGAAGTACGCCGCATAGGCACGCCGCGCACCTTCGATTTCGACATCAAAGACCACGTCGATTTGGGCGCGCCCCTGGGTTTGGACTTTGAAACCGGCGCGGCGCTGTCGGGTTCGCGCTTCACCGTCATGAAGGGCAAAATCGCCCGCCTGCACCGCGCACTGGCGCAATTCATGCTCGACACCCACACCCGGCATCACGGCTACACCGAACACTACACCCCCTACATCGTGAACGACGGCACACTCTACGGCACCGGCCAACTGCCCAAATTCGGCGAAGACCTGTTCCACGTTACCCGTGGCGGCGACGAAAGCAAAACCACGCAATACCTGATACCCACCGCCGAAGTTACCCTCACCAACACCGTGCGCGACAGCATCATAGCGTCTGAAAAACTGCCCCTAAAACTGACCGCCCATTCCCCCTGCTTCCGCAGCGAGGCCGGTTCGCACGGCAAAGACGTACGCGGCCTCATCCGCCAACACCAGTTCGACAAAGTCGAAATGGTGCAAATCGTCCGCCCCGAAACATCTTACGACGCACTGGAAGAAATGGTAGGCCATGCCGAAAACATCTTAAAGGCCTTGGAACTGCCCTACCGCGTCATCACCCTCTGCACGGGCGACATGGGCTTCGGCGCGGCCAAAACCTACGACCTGGAAGTATGGGTACCCGCGCAAAACACCTACCGCGAAATCTCCAGCTGCTCCAACTGCGAAGACTTCCAAGCCCGCCGCATGAAAGCCCGCTTCAAAGACCAAGACGGCAAAAACCGCCTGGTACACACCCTAAACGGCTCGGGACTGGCAGTAGGCCGCACCCTGGTCGCCATCTTGGAAAACCACCAAAACGCAGACGGCAGCATCAACATCCCCGCCGCCCTGCGCCCCTACTTGGACGGCTTGGAAACACTGGCTGCCTAAACAAAAAAACCGCCCGAACACCACATACCGCGTTCGGGCGGTTTTTCAAACCACTCCATTAACCAAACAACTCATTCCCACTCAATCGTGGCAGGCGGTTTGCCGCTCACGTCATACACCACGCGGTTGATGCCTTTGACTTCGTTGATGATGCGGTTGGACACTTTGCCCAATAAAGAATACGGCAACTCGGCCCAATGCGCGGTCATAAAGTCGCTGGTGATGACGGCGCGCAGGGCGACCACATAGTCATACGTCCGCCCGTCGCCCATCACGCCGACGGATTTTACCGGCAGGAACACGGCAAAGGCCTGGCTGGTCAAATCGTACCAAGACGTGCCGTTTTCATCTTTGTGGTTACGCAGTTCCTGAATGAAAATATCGTCCGCCTGACGCAGCAGGTCGGCGTATTCTTTTTTCACTTCGCCCAAAATGCGCACGCCCAAACCGGGGCCGGGGAAGGGGTGGCGGTACACCATTTCGCGCGGCAGACCCAAGGCCACGCCCAGTTCGCGCACTTCGTCCTTAAACAAATCGCGCAACGGCTCAAGCAGCTTGAGCTTCATGTTTTCCGGCAGGCCGCCGACGTTGTGGTGCGATTTGATGGCGTGGGCTTTTTTGGTTTTCGCGCCTGCGGATTCGATCACGTCGGGGTAAATCGTGCCTTGCGCCAGCCATTTGGCGTTGGTGAGTTTTTTCTCTTCCGCGTCAAATACTTCGATAAATTCCGCGCCTATGATTTTGCGCTTTTGCTCGGGGTCGGTAACGCCGGCGAGTTTCGCCATAAACTGCTCTTCGGCATCGACGTGTATCACTTTCACGCCCAAGTTGCGGGCAAACATATCCATCACCATTTTGCCTTCGTTCAGGCGCAACAGGCCGTGATCGACGAACACGCAGGTGAGCTGGTCGCCGATGGCGCGGTGGATCAGCGCGGCGGCCACGGACGAATCCACACCGCCCGACAAACCCAAAATCACTTCGTCGCTGCCGACCTGTTCGCGGATTTTGGCGACGGCTTCATCGATGTAATTGGGCATCGTCCAGCCCGGTTGCGCGCCGCAAATGTCCAAGACAAAGCGGTTGAGCAAGGCGCGGCCTTGTTTGGTGTGGGTAACTTCGGGGTGGAACTGGATGCCGTAGAATTGTTTTTCGGCGTTTTCCATCATGGCAATCGGGCAGGACGGGGTATCGCCGATGACGATAAAGCCGTCGGGCAGCTTGGATACTTTGTCGCCGTGGCTCATCCACACGTCCAGCGTGTTCGGCGCGTCGTCTTGGATGCCGCGCGTCAGTTCGCTGTCTATGGTTTTGACTTGCGCGTAACCGAATTCGCGCTGGTTGCCCGGCTGCACTTCGCCGCCCAACCGGTGCGCCATAAACTGCATCCCATAGCAGATGCCGAGTACGGGCACGCCCAAATCAAAAATGCCGGTATCCGCCTGATAGTCGGATTCGTAAACGGAATTGGGGCCGCCGGAGAGGATGATGCCTTTCGGATTGAAGGCCTTGATTTCGTCCAAAGGCATGTCGAAGGAATGCAGCTCGCAGTAAACATGGGCTTCGCGCACGCGGCGGGCAATCAGTTGCGTTACTTGCGAACCGAAGTCTAGGATGAGGATTTTGTCTTGGGTCATGGATATCGTATCAATCGCGTTAAAAATAATTTGCGGGGCTGGAAAAACGCCGATTTTACCGCCGCCCGCGCCGCTCATTCAACCCGCGATAAAAACCGTCCGTTATAAGGAAAGACAAAGCGGATATTTCCCGCTTCCGCCCCCGCTGTTTAGAATCGCGGGCAACCATATTATTTCAGGAACACCGTCATGACCTACTTCCCCTTATTTGCCGATTTGCGCGGCCGCCCCGTACTGGTGGTGGGCGGGGGCGCGGTTGCGGAACGCAAAATCCAATCCCTGCTGGACGCGGGCGCGGAAATACTGGTGGCCGCACACCGCCTGTGCGCCCAAGTGGCCGAATGGGTGCAGGCAGAAAAAATCCGCCACATAGCCGCATCATTTTCCGACGAACTGATAAACGAAGCCGTATTAATCATAGCCGCCACCAACAACGAAAACCTGAACAAACAAGTGGCGCAGGCGGCGCAGGCGGCCAAAAAACTGGTAAACGTGGTGGACAGGCAGGAACTGTGCAGCTTCATCGTCCCCGCCGTCATAGACCGTTCGCCCATCCAGATAGCCGTATCCAGCGGCGGCACATCCCCCGTCCTGGCGCGGCAGATACGTTTGGAAATCGAAAAATCCGTGCCCAAACACATGGGCCTGATGGCCGAAATTGCCGGGAGGCAGCGCGACACCGTCAAACAAAGCCTGGCCCAAGCACCGCAAAGGCGGCTGTTTTGGGAAAAACTGTTTGCCGGCCCCTTCCGCGACTATTGCGCCCAAAACAACCGCAAACAGGCCGTGGCGCGCCTGCGCGAAGAATTGGCCTCCGGCCTCTCCGGCACGGGCGCGGTAAGCCTGGTGGGCGCGGGGCCCGGCGATGCCGGGCTTTTGACCCTGCACGCCCTGCACGCGATTCAAGAGGCAGACGTGGTTTTATATGATGCCTTGGTAAGTGAAGAGGTATTGCGGCTGGTGCGTAAAGATGCCGAAAAAATCAATGTGGGCAAACGCGCGCGCGGGCACAAAGTGCGGCAGGAGGAAACAAACGCCCTGTTGCTGCATTACGCCCGTCAGGGCCGCAGGGTGGTCAGGCTCAAAGGCGGCGACCCCTTCGTATTCGGGCGCGGCGGCGAAGAATTGCAGTTGTTGGCCGAAGAGGGCATACCCTTCAAAATCATCCCGGGCATTACGGCGGCACTGGGCGCATCGGCCTATGCGGGCATTCCGCTGACCCACAGGGATCTAGCCCAATCCGTGCAATTTATCACCGGCCAGTGCAAAACGGACGGGAGCGATGTCGATTGGCACAGTTTTGCCCGCCCTAATCAGACACTGGCCGTTTACATGGGTACGATACGCGCCGAAGATATCGCCTCCCGGCTTATCCGTTGCGGCAGGCCCGCCGACACGCCGGTTGCCGTCATCAGCAACGGAACTTTGGTACATCAGAGTGTGAAAACGGGCATATTGCAAGAATTGCCGCAACTGACGGCCGACGCCCCGACTCCCGCCCTCATCATCATAGGCCGGGTCGCCGCGCTGCATCACCGTTTGGAATGGTTTTTTGCGGGCGCAACCGAAATACAGGCTGCCTGACACTTGCCTTTTTATCTGATAGCGGATATAATGCCGTCTTTCCTTTCTAACCGGGTCTGTAGCTCAGGGGTTAGAGCAGGGGACTCATAATCCCTTGGTCGTGGGTTCGATCCCCACCGGACCCACCAAATTTCA
>JAUMUU010000041.1 GCA_030530545.1 Neisseria sp.
TATTAAAATTACATCACACATCCTGCAGCCATATAAAAACCGCCTGAAACATGGTGTTCAGGCGGTTTTTTGTCTTAGTCCTAGAGTGTCGGACAATTCGGAATGGATAGGTTTTGGGCATGGGAAATATCGGATTCGAGGCAAAAGCAGAATGCCGCCCTTATCGAACCGTCCCCATCCCTAATCTCAAACCACGATTTCTTCCTTCTTCTGCCCGGTTTTGGCCATATTCTCGCGGCTCAGGCCGAACATCAGCAGCAGGGGGCTGGCCACCAGCACCGAAGAATACACGCCGAACACTATGCCTATGGTCAAAGCCATGGAAAAACCGTGCAGGGCCGCGCCGCCGAACAGCAACATGGAAATCACCATGGCCTCGGTAGAACCGTGGGTGATGATGGTGCGGCTCATGGTGGCGGTAATCGCGTTGTCTATCACTTCGGGGACGGTGTGGTTGCGCATCTTGCCCTTGCGGAAATTCTCGCGGATACGGTCGAACACCACCACGGACTCATTCACCGAATAACCCAGCACGGCCAGCACGCCCGCCAAAACGGTCAGGGAAAACTCCCATTGGAACAAGGCGAAACAGCCCAAAATAATCACAATGTCGTGCATATTGGCGATAATGGCCGACACGGCGAAACGCCATTCGAAACGCACGGACAGGTAGATGATGATGCCCACTATCACCATACCGAGCGCAATCAGGCCGTTATGCACCAATTCGTCGCCGACCTGCGGGCCTATGAACTCCACCTGGCGCAATTTGACCGAGGCATCGTCCTTTTTGAGGATGTCCATGGTCTGATTGGACAACTGCGCCGAGGTAGTGCCGGACTTGTTGGGCAGGCGTATCATGATATGCTTGTTCGTACCCAGGGCCTGTACCTGCACTTCGCCCAACTGCAGGCCGTCCAAACTCTCGCGCACCCGGTTCACGTCCGCGCCCTTGGCGTATTCGACTTCCATCACCGTGCCGCCGGTAAACTCCACCGAAAAATTCAATCCCTTGGCAAACAGGAAGAATACGGCGGCGATAAAGGTTGCCAACGATATAAAGGTCGTCAGCCTGCCATACGACATAAACGGAATATCGCGTTTGAAGCGGAACAATTCCATAATTTACTCCTTAGCTTGCTGCACCACGGCAGGGCGCGTATGGCCGCCGATGGAAATGTCCTGCAGGTTGCGTTTGCGGCCATACCACAAATTGACAAACATACGCGATACCACCACAGATGAAAACATAGAGGTCATGATGCCCAGGCAGTGCACCACGGCAAAGCCGCGCACCGGCCCCGAACCGAAAATCAACAAGGCTATGCCCGCAATCAGCGAGGTGATGTTGGAATCGACTATGGTGTCCCAGGCGTGTTTGTAGCCCTCGGCTATGGCCGCCTGCGGTTTTACGCCGTCGCGCAATTCTTCGCGGATACGCTCGTTAATCAATACGTTGGAGTCTATCGCCATACCCAGCGTCAGCGCCATGGCGGCTATGCCCGGCAGGGTCAGCGTCGCCTGCAGGAAGGACAGTGCCGCAACCAGCAGGACGATGTTGGCCACCAGCGCCAAGACGGAAAACAATCCCATCAGGCGGTAATAAATAATCATGAACAAGGCCACGGCGGTAAAACCCCACAGGGTGGAATGTATGCCCTTGCTGATGTTTTCCGCCCCCAAAGACGCGCCTATGGTGCGCTCTTCCACGATTTCCATGGGCGCGGCCAGCGAACCGGCCCGCAACAGCAGGGATATGTCGGCCGCCTCGGCGTAGTTCATGCTGCCGGAGATGATGGTGCGCCCCCCGCTTATGGGCTCGTTAATCTGCGGCGCGGTTACGACCTCGGATTTGTCTTGGTCTATCAGCACCATGGCCATCAGTTTGCCCACGTTGTTGGTGGTCAGTTCCTTGAAGATTTCCGCACCCACGTTGTCGAATACCACATTGACGCCGGGCAGGTTTTTGTCGTTCAGGCCGGGCTGGGCATCGCTGATGTTGTCGCCGGTCAGTTCGACCTGTTTGCTCACCAGCAGGGGATGCGGGTTTTCGCCCGAGGTGCGCAGTAATTCATAACCCTCGGGCACGTTGCCGTCCAAGGCCGCCTGAAGCGCGGCGGCACTGTCGCTCACCATGCGGATTTCCAAGGTGGCAGTGCGGCCTATGATGCTTTTGGCCTTGGCGGTATCCTGCACGCCGGGCAGTTGCACGACTATCCTGTCCATGCCGGCCTGCTGTATCACCGGCTCGGCCACGCCCAGTTCGTTCACGCGGTTGTGCAGGGTGTTGATGTTTTGCTCCACCGCCTGTTTGCGGATATTGTCGGCGGCTTCCTGCGACAGGGTAAGGATCAGGCGGCTGCCGTCCGAGGTCAGTGTCGCCTCGGGGAACAGGCGTTTGAATTCGGGCAGCGCCTTGTTCAAATCGGCCTCGTCCTGGAAGGGTACGGCCAGGCTGTTGTCGTTTTGCACTATGCTGCCTATGCGGATTTTTTGTTTCCGCAATTGGCGGCGTATGTCGCCGGCGTAGCGGTCCAGGGTTTTCTGCATGGCCGCCTTCATGTCCACCTGCATGGTGAAATGTACGCCGCCGCGCAGGTCCAGGCCCAGGAACATGGGGTTGGCGCGGATTTTAGCCATCCAGGCGGGGCTGTCGGCAATCAGGTTCAGGGCGGTGATGTAGCCGTCGCCCAAGGTGTTTTCAATGACATCCCGCGCCTTCATCTGCGTTTCGGAATCTTTGAAGCGCACCTTCAACGAACCGTCCGCGACAAACATGCCGTCGTCGGCTATGCCCGCCTGTTTCAAGGCCGCCGAAATCTTGGCCTGCGTCTGTTCGTTGATTGTAATGGACTGGCGGCTGGTCGATACCTGTACCGCCGGAGTTTCGCCGAAGAAGTTCGGCAGCGTATACAACACCCCCAAAGCCAATATGGCCGTAATCAGGATGTATTTCCACAAGGGATAACGGTTCATTGAGAATCCTTATCGGTTTGACCCCGCCCCGGGCGGCGGCCCGCCCCCTAGGCGGTTTTTTCTGCGGCTTTCTCTTCGGCGGCGACTTTGTTGGCCACTGCGTAACGCTCCACCTGGACTTCTACGTTGCGCGCGATTTCCACGGTGAAGAATTTGTCCCCGGCTTTGGTGATTTTGCCGACTATGCCCGAAGAAAGCACAACCTTGTCGCCGACCTGCAAGGCGGCCACCATGTCCTGATGCGCCTTAACCCGCTTTTGCTGCGGGCGGATGATGAGGAAATAAAAAACTATAATCAGCAGGATGATGGGGACATAGCTCAGGATGCCCTGCTGCTGTTGGACTTCGCCGGCGGCGTGTGCAAATTCGATCATGATGACTCCGTTGGGTTTATGGTTGGCAAGGAGGCGTTCGGCCTGCAAACGCCCAAACGGCGTATTTTAAAGGCCGCCCGTTATTTTTCCAAGTCATTCTTAGCCCCCAAGGCCGGAAAGACGCTTTTTCAGACGGCCTTGGTGCTTGTTCCAACCGCCCGAAAAGGGTATAAACCGCATCTTTGATTGTTTTTCCGACAGCCGAAACCCCGATTTGACTTCGCAGGAGCAACCCCATGAACACCACCTTTCCACAATTCCTATCCGCACACCTGCCGCAGCACAACCTGCCGCCCGAACTGGCCGAAACGGCGGCGGCCGTCGTTTCCGCCTGCGTGCAAATCGGCCGGCTGGTGCGACTGGGCGCGCTTGCGGGCGTACTCGGCACGGCGGGCAGCGGCAACATACAGGGCGAAGAACAGAAAAAACTGGACGTGCTGGCCAACGATTTGCTGATAGGCGCGTTGCGGCACAACCCGCAGGTGGCGGGTTTGGCCAGCGAGGAAGAAGACGGCTTCGTCGCCTGCCGTGAAAACGGCCGCTACCTGGTACTGTTCGACCCCTTGGACGGTTCGTCCAATATAGATGTCAATATCTCGGTCGGCACGATATTCTCCATCCTGCCCAAGCCCGAAGGCGGACTGGATACCGCGTCCTTCCTGCAAAGCGGCGAAAACCAGTTGGCGGCGGGCTATGTGCTGTACGGCCCGCAAACCCAGCTGGCGATTACCTTCAAACACGGCGTATATGTTTTCACTTTGAACGAAGGCGGCGATTTCGTCTTGACGCAAAAAGAACCGCAAGTACCGCCGCAAACCCGAGAATTCGCCATCAACGCATCCAACCAACGCCACTGGTTTCCGCCGGTTCAGCAATACATCGCCGAACTTTTGGCGGGCGAAACCGGCGTACGCGGCAAAAACTACAACATGCGCTGGGTGGCCAGCATGGTGGCCGAAGTACACCGCATCCTGATGCGCGGCGGCGTATTCCTGTATCCGCAAGACAGGCGCGACCCGGCCAAGCCGGGCAAACTGCGCCTGATGTACGAAGCCAACCCCATGGCCCTGATTATGCAACAGGCGGGCGGCGCGGCAGGCGACACCGTCCAAGACATCCTGACCATACAACCCCAAGGCCTGCACCAGCGCGTGGCCGTGGTTTTGGGCAGCCGCGAGGAAGTGGGATACATCACCGGCCTGCACAGCCTACACCACACAAAAAACTAACCATCTTCCAAACACGCGCCGCACCCAACACACCGCCGCCCCGCCTTGTCCGAGAACCGCAGTGCGATATAATTACGGGCAAAGCCGCCTGAAAATTTCGGGCGGCCGTCAAAACAGGAGCAAGACATGCAGACAACCTTCATTAAATCCCTACCCCTGGTACTGGCTTTGACGCTGGCCGCCTGCGGGCAACAGCAGCCTGCCTCGCCGCAGCAAGACACGGCGGCCTCCAGCGTGCCCGCCGCCGGCAGCCCGGAGAAAAAAGACATCGTTATCGGCACGACCGTGGGCGATTTCGGCGACATGGTAAAAGACCAGATACAGCCCGCCCTGGCCAAAAAAGGCTACAACGTCAAACTGATAGAATTTGCCGACTACGTCCGCCCCAACCAGGTCCTGGCCGAGGGCGAGATAGACTTAAACGTATTCCAACACAAACCCTATCTGGACGAATTTAAAAAAGAACACAAACTGGACCTGACCGAAGTCTTCCAAGTGCCGACCGCGCCGCTGGGCCTGTACCCGGGCAAGCTGAAAAAACTGGAAGACGTGAAAAACGGCAGCACCGTTTCCGCCCCCAACGACCCGTCCAATTTCGCCCGCGCATTGGTCATGCTGAACGAATTGGGCTGGATCAAACTCAAAGGCGACATAGACCCGCTCAAGGCATCCAAGGCCGACATTGCGGAAAATCCCAAAAACATCAAAATTGTCGAACTGGAGGCCGCACAACTGCCGCGCAGCCGTGGCGATGTTGATTTTGCCGTGGTAAACGGCAATTACGCCATGAGCAGCGGCATGAAGCTGCAGGAAGCCCTGTTCCAAGAACCCAGCTACGCCTACATCAACTGGGCGGTCGTCCGCAGTGCCGACAAAGACAAACCATGGGTAAAAGATGTCGGCGATGCCTATAATTCGGACGAATTCAAGGCTTATGCGAAACAGCGTTTTGCCGGTTACAAATATCCGGCCGCCTGGAACGGCCAGGCTGTAGAAGGCGCAAAAGCCGAAGCCGCTTCCGCAGCATCCGCCGCCAAATAAAAACCGCAAAAAAAAAACCGGCCGCTTTATCGGGCCGGTTTTTCTACGCCTATTTCCCCCTTCCGCCCAAATCCAAACCGGGCGAAGTCCAAACATCGCGGTAACTGGAATAATGAACAATCAGCAGCAGGGCCAAAAGCAATATGGCAAGCGGAATCACAAATATCGGAGCCAACTGGGGCTGTAAAAACACCTCCGCCACCGCCACCAGTATGCCGAAGACCGTGCTCAAACCCAAAATAATCACCACCCAAGCCAGCAGGCAAACCCAAAAAGCCGGTATATTCAACATGAAGGCCTTCAAACTCATAAGCATGGCCGGTATGGGCTTGATGTCGTTCAGCACGACCAAGGGAACGGCAAACCACACGCTCATAGTGGCCGGCAGGAATATCAGCAGATCAAGCAGGAAAAACAGGGACACCTGCCCCATGCTTATCTTCCCTTCTTTCACGGCTTGGGGAAGCTGTGAGGTATCCATTTGATAAAAATCATCTAATTCGGGCATACCTATAGATACCAGAAAATAGATGAGCGCGGTGAGTGCGAGATAAAACACCCCCATGACCAGCAAATCCGCCAGCTTATATTTGAAACCCGCAAACACATATTCCACCTCCAGCTGCCCGCCCTCCACCAGGGCATCGCAGGATAAAACAATCCCGCCCATAAATAAAATCAGCAGCAGCGGGCTCAACAGGGGGGCGAAATTCGCCACTATGCCGATTATCAGCAAGGCAATCAAAAACATCACCGCCCATTTGCCCTTCTTCATGCGGATAATCCGCCATGCCTCATTGAGCCAGCCCCCGCCCCTTCCTGCCGCCACGCGGCGCGGCCGGGGCAGTAATTGGGGCGGTTGCGGCTGTCTGTCGGGTGTTTTGTCTAAATCTACCGGATTCATTATTGTTCCTTGGTGGTTAAAATCCCGCCTTTTTATAAAACGGCGGAATCGGGATGGCGGGAAAGGCGCGCGATTCTTTTTTGCTATAGGCGCATGGGGGGGCGGTGTGAGGCTTCCTGCGTGATGCCGTGGCCGGACAGGTTTACGGCGGTCAGGCAGCCGCCCCACAATGCGCCGGTATCGAGTGCCAATACTTGTTTGTCGTCTATAAAGCCCAATGCCGACCAGTGGCCGAAGACTACGGTGTGGTCCAGGTGGCGGCGGCCGGGCGCGTCAAACCAGGCATGAAGCCCCTCGGGCATATCGGCGGGCCCGCCTTTGAAGGCGTAGTCCAAACGGTTGTCCGCAGTCAGGGCGCGCATACGGGTGAAAACGTTGGTAATCAGGCGCAGGCGGCTTTGGCCGTGCAGTTGCGGCGACCAGGCATCGGGTTTGTTGCCGTACATTTCGGCAAAATAATGTTTGGCATGGTGTCCGCGCAGTTTGTGTTCGACCTCGGCGGCCAGTTCCTGCGCCGTTTGCGCCGTCCATTGCGGCAGCAGGCCGGCGTGCACCAGCAAGTAGGCATCCTGCCGCCGCAGCAGGGGCTGGCGGCGCAGCCAGTCGCGCATGTGTTTGGCGCGGGGGTGGTTCAGTATGCCGTCCAGGGTGTCGCCGCGCTTGATTTTGCCGCAGCCGTAAAGCAGTGCCAGCAGGTGCAGGTCGTGGTTGCCCAGGACTATCTGCACGCTGTCTTCGTGCTTCATGCAAAACAACAGGCTTTCCAGGGATTTGGGGCCGCGATTGACGATGTCGCCGGTCAGCCAGAGTGTGTCCGTGCCGTGGTTGAAGGCCAGTTTGGCCAGCAGGGCCTGCAGTTCGTCAAAACAGCCCTGTATGTCGCCTATGGCGTAATGTGTCATGGTGTATGCCGCCTGCCCGAAAGGGTGTTTGCTCCGGTTGTTTGTGTTTGTCGGGGGATTTTAGCATTTTTTGCCACAGGGGCGGGTATGCCGAAACTTAAGCCGCCCGGGCTAAGGCGGGCGGCTTGTTGTTTGGGCGTTGGGAGGCTCGTTATTTTTTGACGGCTTCGATTTGGATGTCGATTTTCACTTGTTTACTCATGCCGGCGGAAACCAGGTAGTCCATGCCCCATTGGCTGCGGTCTATGGTGGCGGAAAAGTCGCCGCCGCAGACTTCGGCTTTTTTCATGGGGCTTTGGTAGCAGTTGAATTTGGTCGCTTTGAGGGTTACGGGGCGGGTTTGTCCCAGCATGGTCAGTTTGCCCTGTACGGCGGAGACTTTTTTGCCGTTGAAGATGAAACGGTCGGAAACGAAGCGCATTTCGGGGTATTTTTCGGCGTTGAACAGGTCGGCGGATTGGAGGTGGCCGGTAAATTCTTTGCTGCCGGACTGCAGGTTGGCCAGGGGCAGGGTTACGTCTGCCGAACCCGTGCGTTTGTCGGCATCGAATTCCACCGTGCCGGTCAGGTTGTAGATGCCGCCTATGTTGCTGCTGGTGCCGAAGTGGTCGATTTCGAAACGGGCGTTGGCGTGGAAGGGGTCGATTTCGTATTGCGCGGCCATTGCGCCGCCTGCCGCCGTCAATAGGATGATGCTCAGGGTTTTTTTCATGATGCCTCCTTGGGGTTGGTGCGGTTTTTGCACGGGTGGGGTTATTTTAACAAAATTGCGGGGTTTGATAAGGTGTTTGGGGGAAAAGGTGGTTTTCTCTGGGGGAAACGCCGGCTTGAGTGTGCGCGCTTTATGATGCTAGAATCGTTTTTTGTCCGCCCATGCGGTTTGTGTGTGAACGATGAAAGGAGTAGCCGATGTTTGTTTCGAAATGCAGGGCTTTGTGTTTGTCCCTGGCTCTGGCCCTGCTGCCCGCGACGGCCTCAGCCGCGCAAGAGCCGCCTTCGGAAAAGTTGAATTTTCGCGGTGTGCCCAAGGATTTCAAGCTGGGCTTCAAAGACGGCAACGGTATGATGGAGTTTGTCCCCGAGGGGCAGACGGTGCATAACTGGAAACAGATGATTACTTTGAATATCATACCCGGCAACAGGTTGGACCTGGTGCAGGCCAGGAAGTTTATTTCGGACGGCTGGATGAGTGCCTGCAAAGACGGCAGCGTCATCAATATCCGCGACGGGCAGGAAAACGGCTACCCCTTCGCCTTGTGGCAGATGGCCTGTGAAAAGAATCCGCAAACGGGCAAGCCGGAATATACCTGGGTGAAGATGATGCAGGGGCAAGAAGGGCTGTATACCCTGCAATATGCGTTCCGCTACGCGCCGGACAAGCAGGAGCTGACCCGGGCGGTGTCTTATTTGCGCGATGCTTTGGATGTGTGCGATACCAGGCCGAAAGAAGCGAAAAAACATCCCTGCCGTAAGTGAAAACGGTTGGAAAGGCCGTCTGAAAACGCTGTTTGGTGGTTTTCAGACGGCCTTTTTTTGTTTTTCGTCCGTTTTTCGGCCGTTTTTCAAAACAATTTCGCAATGGCGGCGGTGGCCGCGCCCTTATAGGTGGCCAGCCAGTAAATCATACCTATGCAGGCCATACTCAGGGCGTAGAGCGTCCACGCCTTGGGGCTGCGGGGCCGGGCGCGCAGGGTGAATGCGCCCAACAGGATATAAACAACGACCAAAATCAGCTTGAAGCCCAGCCAATCGGCATTGCCGAAGGGTGTCCATTTGGCTATGGTCATAATCCACAAACCGGTAAACAGCAGGGTGGTATCGTTCAGATGGGGAATGACCTTCAAGGCGGCGGGCAGGGGTTTTTGCGGCCTGGCCACCAACATCCAATAGCGCAGGTTGAACAGAAAGATGGTCATGGCCACAAAAAACAAGTGGCCGTTTTTTGCCCAAATATAAATCATAATGGCAGTTCCTTTAATTTTGACTGGAGAAGCGTTTTTCCACCGCCAACAGGAAGGGCGGATGGTTTTTCTGATTGGTAAAACCGTAGGTCAGCGCGTGAAACCCTTCCTGCGGCAGATTTTGCGCCCAAGCGCGGACGGCGCGGGCTTCCTCCTTACCGGCGGGATGGCCTTCGTAAACGACTGCGGCAATCAGCCCGCCCGGGCGCAGCAGCCCGGATGCCGCCTGCAGGGCGGTTACACTGTCGCGGCCGTTGGTGGTGATGCCCTTGTCGCCGCCGGGCAGGTAGCCGAAATTAAAAACGGCCGCATCCAAGGCCTGGTCCACATAATCGGCCAGACGGGCATGGCTGTCGGCAATCAGGCGCACGCGCTGCAGCAGCCCGGCCTCCCGCAGGCGGCCTGCGGTATTGTCCAAAGCGGCCTGTTGGATGTCGAAAGCCCAAACCAGGCCTCCGCTGCCGACCTGTTCGGCCAAAAACTTCGTATCGTAACCGTTGCCCGCCGTCGCGTCCAGCGCGCGGCCGCCCGAACCCAGGCGTTGGGCCAGCAGTTGGCGGGAAAAGGCAAGCGCGGTGGGAAGCTGCATGATTCAAACATCCCTATTGCCGGCCGGACGGCCGTTTTGCGCGCCCGCATCCTTATTCCGGGCGATTTGCTTGTGCAGCGTATTGAAAAAGCCGCGCAAAATATCAACGTCTTCCGTTTCCGTACCGGCGCGGGCAAACAAATTGTGCAAACGGCGTATGATGCGCCCGCCGTTGCGGCGGTTGAAAAAACCCGCTTCGTCCATCAGGCCGCGCATATGCTCCACCATACCCTCAATCTGGCCGTGGGTGGCCGGATGCCGGACCGCCCGCAAATGCGCCATATCCGCATCGGTCTGACTGTAGATTTCATAACACGCCACCTGCACGGCCTGCGCCAGATTGAGCGAAAAATAATCGGGATTGCCGTTGATGGTCATCAGCCGGTTGCAGCATTGCGCCTCACCTATATCCAGGCCGAAAGTCTCATTGCCGAACACCAGCGCGGCCTTTTGCCCGTCCCGCGCGGCAGCCAGCAATTCGGGGGCGAGTTGGCGCGGGGTTTGCAGCGGCGCGGCCAGTTCGCGCCTGCGGCTGGTCAGGGCGCAGCTCAAAACCGTATCCTCCAAGGCACTGTCCAAAGTGGCGCAGATGCGGGCGTTTTCCAGCACGTCGGCCGCCCCCGAGGCCAGAATGTAACTTTCTTCGGGCAGTTGGAAATCTTGGGGGCGGGCGGGGTCGAATACGGGGGGGGCTGCGGTCATGGGCGTTTGCATCAGATTGGGCGCGACCAAAACCAGCCGGGTCAGCCCCATGGTCTTCATCGCGCGCGCGGCCGCGCCTATATTGGCCGGATGACTGGTGCGACAGAGGATGATTAAGATATGGTCCAGATAGCCTGGGGCGGCGGGCTTCATGCGTGCGTTCCTTAAATTTCAGCACCCCCTTACAGGGGTCGTGGTTTTTTTTCGGGCGGGATTGGGCGTATAATGCGCGCCCGTTTCGGGGCGGCATCCGACACACCGGCTCTTTAACAATCGTCAAACGTTTTGCGGACGGCATTTTACCCGCCCGCGCCCTTTTTTCACATAGGAAACCCACCATGAACCCCATACTCAACACCGCCTTCAAGGCCGCGCGCAAGGCCGGCAGCATGATGCTGCGCGCCTCCAACGATTTGTCCAACATCAAAACCGACAGCAAAGCGTTTAACGATTTCGTCTCCGATATAGACCGCATGTCCGAGGACATTTTGGTCTCCGCCCTCACCGAAGCCTATCCCCAACACAGAATCACCGCCGAAGAAGGCGGCAGCCGGGGCAACCCCAATGCCGCCTACGAATGGATCATAGACCCCCTGGACGGCACGACCAACTACCTGCACGGCCACCCGCAATACGCCATATCCATGGCGTTGTTGTACAAAGGCCAGGTTCAGGAAGCCTTGGTTTACGCCCCCGAACGCAACGACCTGTATATGGCCTCGCGCGGCAAGGGCGCTTTGCTCAACGACCGCCGCATCCGCGTTTCCAACCGGACCGAACTGAACCAATGCCTGATAGGCACGGGCTTTCCCGTGGTCGATCAAAGCATGATGGACAATTATTTGGCCGTTTTGAAGGATTTGCTGGCCAAAACCGCAGGCGCAAGGCGCGAGGGCGCGGCTTCTTTGGATTTGTGCGCCGTGGCCGCCGGCCGTTTTGACGGCTTTTTCGAATTCAACCTCAAACCCTGGGACCTTGCCGCCGGCGCACTGATAGCCAAGGAGGCCGGTGCTATCGTTACCGATATGCGCGGCAACCAAGACTGGCTGGCAAGCGGCGACATCGTGGCTGGCAACCCCAAAGTCTTGGCGCAGATGCTGCAGGTTATAGGCAAATATGTGCGGTGAAATTATGTATAGTGAATTAAAGTTGCACTGATACGGCATCGGCGCGCCTTGCCGTACCGTCCGTACCGCCTTTGGCTCGCCGCCTTGCACCATTTTTATTTTAATCCACTATACATGGACGCGTTTTAGGGATATTGCAATGACTCCGAAAAACGGCGGCACAACCGGGCCGCACCTCGCCGCCATCATCAGCCTGTTGGGGCTGATAACCTTGTGCCTGGCCTGGGAATTGTGGCTCGCCCCCTTGCGCGCGGGCGGTTCTTGGCTGGCGGCCAAAGCCTTGCCGCTGTGCCCGGCGGTGGGAGGCGTTTTGCAGGGGCGGGTTTATACCTTCCAGTGGTCCTGTATGCTGGTGCTGGCTTATTTCGCCGAGGGCGTGATGCGTTTGTCCGACCTCAGTTTGGCCGGACGGCTGTGCGCGGCGGCGGCCGTGTTGTTGAGTGCGGCGTATTTTTGCGCCTGCCTGCTGTTTGTGAAACGCTCCCGGGAGTCTGATGATGGGCTTTGATTTCTTCCGCCGCCCTTTTGGGGCTTTTTTGTGCCTGTTTTCGGCCTTCGTGCTGATTGCGGTTGTGCCTTTTTTGTCCAACTGGCGCACGGGGCCCTTAAACAGTTTTTATCTGGAAAGCGGCGCGCTGCTGTTTGCCTTGTGGCTGGTGCTGCTGACTTTCCTGACCGGCCGCCTGAATGCCGCCATGCCGCGCGGCACGGTATATTTTTTGTCGCTGGCCGCCTATTGGTGGCTGCAGGCGCGCATCATGTCGCCGGTTTATCCCGGCCAAAGCGGCATAGCGGCCTGGGCCTTTATGGTGCTGGCCCTGACGCTGTGGGCCTGTCGCGGCTGGGTGGCGGACCTGGGGCAGGAAAAGGTCGTTGCCGCGCTGGCCTGGGCCCTGTTGGCCGGAGGCTGCCTGCAGGCGGCGGTGGTGTGGGTGCAATATGCGGGTTGGACCAAAGAATTCGGCGGCATCCTCTCCTGGGCCGGCCGCAGCAACCTCACCGGCCAGTTGGGCCAGCGCAACCATTTGGGGCATTATTTGATGTGGTCGCTGCTGGCCGCCTCTTACCTGTGGGCTGGGCGCAGGCTGCCCGCATGGCTGGGTTTGCCCGCCGTGGCGTATTTGGCCCTGACCATGGGCTTGGTCAATTCGCGCGCCATTTTGCTGTATGTGGCAGCGGTGTTTGCGCTGGCCTTGTGCTGGCGGCTGCGGCAGGGCAAGGAGGGCGGGCGGGTGTTTGCCGTGTTTTCCTTCGCGGCGGTCATGGTGCTGGCGGTTCAGTTTTCCTTGAACACCGTCTTGGGCTGGTTGGGCGCGGACGGGGTGGAAACCGCCCTGCAGCGGGCGGGCGGCAGTTCCTTTGCCATGTCGGCGCGCGATTTGGAATGGCGCAACGCCTGGCACGTCTTCCTCGCTTCGCCCATGTGGGGGCACGGCTGGGACAGCTTCGCCCTGCAGGGCTTCCTAAACGCATCCTACCCGCACGGATTCAGCCCCAACGGCATCAGCGTGCTGTTCACCCATTCGCACAACATCGTCCTGCAGCTGCTGGCCGAAATGGGACTGGCCGGAACATCGCTGGTGTTGGGCGGCGCGTTATGGGTGGTTTGGCCGTATTTCAGACGGCCTGCCACGGCGGAAAACCTGCTGCCCCTGGCCCTGATTTCGGTCAGCCTGTGCCACAGCATGGTCGAATACCCCTTGTGGTATCTCTATTTCCTCGTTCCTTTCGCCGTCATGATGGGGCTTACCCCAAGCCGTAGCCGCAGCGGCAAGGCGGCTTACGGCCCAAAACCCATGCTGCTGGCGGCGGCCGCCCTCGTCATAGCGGCGGGCATCGTGCGGCTGGGATTCACCTACCGCGAACTGACCACCCTGGACCGCAGGGTCAAAAACGAAAACGCCGCCGAAATCGGGCGCAAAATCCAAGGCCTGCAGAAAATCGCCGCCCGCGAGCCCCTGTTGGCCTATTATGCCGAACTCTCCCTCACCCACCGCGCGTCGCCCTCGGAAATCATCTTAAAACCCTGGGCATGGGAGGTTTCTACCCGCGCCCACCGCCACCGCCCCTACGCCACCGCCTACCAATACGCCTTATACGAATACCGGCGCGGCGACAAAAAACAAGCGGCCGCCTGGCTGAACAAACTGTACCGCTACTACCCCACTTCCATGAAGACCTACGCCTCCCACCTGCACAACTCCATGTTTTTCCAGCCCCTGTATGAAGACTTGGTGCGGGCCTGCACGGCATACCGGCAGTGGAAGCCCGACGCGCCGGACTGCCTGCCCAAATAACCGACTTCGGAACA
>JAUMUU010000042.1 GCA_030530545.1 Neisseria sp.
CTATAATTTCGTCATGTTATTTATTCGGCGCTTTCTTCCGTCCAGCCGCCGCCCAAGGCTTTGTACAGGTTTACCGTCATTTGCGCCCGCGCCAGCCGCGAGGCGGTCAGGCGTTCGCGGGCTTCGTGTTCGTCCAGGCGGGCGCGAAGGGCTTCGTCCAGGGTCAGGCTGCCGTGGCGGAACAGTTTTTGCGCGCCATCGGCACGGCTTTTTGCCTGTTGCAGGGCCTGCTGCAGCAGTTCGCCCTGCCGGGTCAGGGCGGTTTGGCTTTGGTAGGCGGTATCGACTTCGCCCAAGGCGGTCAATAAGGTTTGGTCGTAGTTTAACAGGGCGGTTTTCAGGCGGGCGTCGGCGGCGGCTATGTTGGCTTTGATGCGGCCGTTGGTGAACAGGGGGACGCTGATGCCGATTTTGAGCAGGCTGTTCCAGCCGTGCAGGCTGCGGTCGCCTTCGAGTTCTATGCGGCCGCCCTGCCCCAAAAACTGTATGCTGAAGCGCGGCAGCAGGTCGGCTTTCGCGCCGGCGAGTTTGGCGGCATAGGCGCGGACTTCGGCGGCGCGGGCGCGCAGGTCGGGGCGGCGTTCTATCAGGCCTTGCGGGGTTTGGCCGCCCGGAGCGGCGGGTTGGGCGGCCAGTATGTCCGTGCCGCTGTCGGGCAGGGTGTAGTTTTGCGGCACTTGGCCGGTCAATACGGCGATGTTGCGGACGTATGCGCTATATTGGGCCCGGAGTGTGCTTTGTGCGGCTTTTGCGGCTTCCAGCGCGCTTTGCGCCTCTCGGACGGTGTGGGCCTGGGTGTGTCCGGCGCGGAAGCGGCCTTGGGCGTATTGCAGCATTTTTTGCAGGTCGGCGATGTTGGCGGCGGCGGTTTTCTGTTTTTCCTGTATGGCGCGGGCGTTCAGGTAGTTGTCGGCAATTTCGCCCGCCAGCAGAAGTCGTGCGCCGTACAGGGCTTCCTGCTGCCCCAGTGCGGCATAGGCGGCGGCATCGGCATCGCTGCGTTTTTGGCCGAAGATGTCGGGTTCCCATGATGCCTGGAAGCCTGCGGCAAACAGGGTTTGGCTGCCGCCCAGGGGGTCGCGCCCCAGTCTTTCGGTTTGGGGGTTCTGCGCCAGGCGGTTGCGTATGCCTTCGTCCAGGGGGTTGTTGATTTCGCTGTGCGATGCTTGTGCCTGGCCGCTCAATCCTGTGTTGATGCCCATGTCGGCACGGGCCAGCCTTGCCTGGGCGCGGGCTTCGTTCAGCCTGCTGCGGGCGATGCGGATGTCGCGGCCTTGTTCCAGGCCTTGTTCTATCAGGCGGTCGAGTACGGGGTCTTGCCAGTTTTGCCACCAGCGGGCGGTTTCGGCACTGCCTTGGGCGGCTTGGTTTTGGGTGTAGGTTTGCGGCAGGCCGATTTCGCTTTCCAAGGGGATGTTCGTGCTTTGGCACGCGCCCAGGACGGCTGCGGTCAGGATTAGGGCGGGGATGACGGTTGTCGGTCGGGTCATGGTTTTTCCTTTCGGGCTGGTTGCGGCAGGCAACTGTTTTTAACTTTATCCGGCGGGATTTTGACTTTGCGCTGCGTTTTTTTCGGACGGGCTGTGTTTATAATCTGCGGCCTTGTTCCCTTGGCGGAACGTTTTTTGACAGGAGTCTTTTATGTCGGTAAGAAAACCGTTGTTGTCCGTATTGGCCGCCGCCGTGCTGGCCTTGGGCGTGTCGCTGCCCGCCGCCGCCGAACCGCATCATCATCATGCCCGCCGCCACCATCAGGCAGGCAAGGCGCATCAGGCGGGAAGGCAAGCCGGGCTGCATCCGGCCTGCAAGAAGTATTTGGACCGCCGCGCCAAGTGGTATAGGTTTAAGGGCAACAAGGCCGAGCTGAGGGAAAACGCCAAGGCGCGCCGCGCGTTCCGCAACCTGCCCTACCGCGATCAGGCCGAGCAGTGCCGCGCGGCTTATGATGCGTTTGACGATTTCGACCACGGTAAGTTCAGGCGTTGATTGCGCCCAAATTCCGCAGGCCGTCTGAAAGCCGTTTGGCCGTTTTCAGACGGCTTGTTTTTTTACGGCCGGATAAAATCCAAGCCGTCATCCAGCAGTTTTTGCAGGTATTGTTCGAAGCTGCCGGCAATGACGGTCAGTTCGTCCGGGTCGTGGACGAAGCGGACGATTTGGCCGCTTACGCCTTGGGGCGAGGGCGAAAAATCGACAAACAGCATGGACGTGCCGCCGTTATTGGCGCAGTCGGCAAAATGCAGCCAGTTCAAGGTTTCGGGCTTGTCGGTAATGCGGCCGTCCACCTCCACGCCAAACTGTTCGTATTCGCGGCGGATATAATCGTGCAGCCAGTCTTGTTTGTCATCCAGCATTTGTTCCGCCGACAACAGGTAATACGGATATTCGGCCATATCCGACCCCAGCATGAAGACGGCGGTTTCCTCACCCCGGTATTCGCGCCAGTAGCTGCCGTCTATGCGATCCAGCAAACCCAGCAGCGCGGCGGGCGTTTGCGGATAGGCGGCCAATAATTTTTCGCGGTCTTGCGGGCTGATGCCGTGGGCGACGGCGGTAAAATGCGCCCATGTCTGCCCGTGTCCTGCGGCGGCATAGGCCTGGTTCAGGCTTTCAAGATAGCGTTGCGCCATGTCCATTGCTGTCTCCCATATATTTCGAATACGGTTTATTCCCGCCCTTCCGACACCCCATCATCTTCTTCCTGCTGCCGTTTTTGTTTTTTGCGCTGCAATTTCTGTTCGTGCGCGTCCCTTGCCATTTGGCCGTACCAGTCTTCCACCATGCGGCGGCTGCCTTCGGCTTCGCGGTAGCCGTCCGCCTTTTGGCGCGGCGGAAATTCGACTTCGGGCGCGGGCAGGTGTCGGTAGGGGATTTGGCCCAGCAAATGGCGGATGATGTTCAGGCGGGCGGTGCGCTTGTCGTTGCTGTCGGCCACGAACCACGGTGCCCAAGACGTGTCCGTTGCCGCCATCATTTCGTCCCGTGCGCGGGAATAATCATACCAGCGGTGGTAGGATTCGGTGTCCATGGGCGAGAGTTTCCAAACTTTGCGCGGATCGGCAATGCGGTTTTTCAGGCGGCGTTCCTGTTCTTCCATATCGATTTCCAGCCAATATTTGATCAGGATGATGCCGCTGTCGGTAAGTGCCTTTTCAAAAAACGGCATAATGGTCAGGAATTTGAAACAGTCTTCTTCGGTGCAGAAGCCCATCACGCGCTCCACGCCCGCCCGGTTGTACCAGCTGCGGTCGAAGATGACCACTTCCCCGGCGGCGGGCAGGTGCGGGACATAGCGTTGCAGGTAAATCTGGCTTTTTTCGCGCTCGGTGGGCGTGGGCAGGGCGACGGTGCGGAAGACGCGCGGGCTGACGCGCTCGGTAATCGCCTTGATTGTGCCGCCCTTGCCCGCGCCGTCCCGCCCTTCGAAGACTATGCAGACCTTCAAGCCTTCGTGCTGCACCCAGCGTTGCAGCGCGACCAGTTCGCCGTGCAGGTATCTCAATTCGCGCAGGTATTGTTTCAGGCTGATTTTGCCGGGTTTGGCGGATGTTTTCTGATTCATGGTTAATCTCCTTTATAAGACGCTTGCGGCCGGATGGTTTCTTTTTTCCACTTGCGGATTCGGCTGCGGAAATTGGTGAACGGCGCAACGGCATAGTAGCCTTGTAATTTTAATTCACTATATTTCGGCCTTCCTAACCGTGCCGCTCCAGCATTCCCTTAAACCGCAGCAAGGCCAGCCCCAAAAAACCCACGCCTATCAAGCCCATCACCAGCATATGCTGCCACACGATATCCAAGCCCGCCCCCCGGAACAAAATGTCCTGCGAGAATTTGACAAACTGCGTCAGCGGCCAGTATTCGCTGACGATTTGCGCCGCGTGCGGCATATTGCTGCGCGGGGATGCGCCGCCGGCAAACAGGTTCATCACGATATACACCGGCAGCATCAGCATACCGAACTGCCCCATCGTCGATGCGAACGTGGCAATCATGATGCCCAGCGACGCCACCGAAAACAGGAACAACGCCAGCCCTACCGCATAAAGCGGCACCGAGCCGATGAGCGGCACGCCTATGCTCAAATGCACGATAAACCACAGCGACGACAAGGCCGCCACCCAAATCACCGCGCTGTTGGCCAGCACCTTGCCCATCATCAGTTCGAACGCATTGACCGGCATCACCAGCAAATGCTCTATCGTGCCGCGTTCGCGTTCGCGGATGACCGCCGCCCCCGTCAATAAAATCAGCAACATACACGACATAGAACCGAGTTGCGAAGTCGGCATAAACCACGCGCTCTCACCGTTGGGGTTGAAGCGGGTATTGATAACCGGCTTGACCAGTTCCGGCTGCGTCGCGCCGGTAAAGGCGTAGATTTCGCGGTTGATAATCTGCGAAAGATACGATGCGCCCACGCCCGCCTGCGTCATCGATGTCGCGTCTATCAGAAGCTGCAAATCGGGGTTGCGCCCCGCCGCTATGTCGCGCTGGAAATTCGGCGGTATTTCTAAAATAAAGGTATAGTCGCCCTTGTCCATCAATTCGTCCGCGTCTTCGCGCCGCACGTCGCGCACCGTCTGGAAATACGGCGGCTGCACCGCGTCGCGGATACGCATGGACAAGACCGAACGGTCCAGGTCGGTGATGCCGACCGAAGCGTTTTTCAAATCCGCGCCCACCTGCGCCATCTGGTAAATCGTGGCGGTGAAGATATACACAATCAGCACCATCAGCACCGGGTCGGTCAGCACGCTGCGGAACTCTTTGAGCATCAGGGTCAGAATGTTTTTCAGGGTACGCATGGGGATTCCTGTTTGTGGGTTGTATTGTCAAAGGCCGTCTGAAAAACCGTCCGGCTGTTTTTCAGCTTTACAGCCTCGATTTTCCCATTAAAAGTCCGGCAGCAGGTTCGCCGTGTACACACACAATAATATATAATTATATTTTTCAAATAAGGTCATTTTGGATCAGCCTTGACTTCAGACGACCTGTTTCATCAACCAAGTCTAAGGAACTATGATGTCCGTCAAACCTTTTCTGCTCTGCCTGCTTCTCGCTTCCCCTGCCGCCTTTGCCGGCAATCTGTCCTGCCATGAAAGCCCGAAATCCACGGGCAACCCCGAACTCGATGCCATCGTGACCCGCTACGAATGCCGTTATACCGGTTCGCTGCAACAAGCCTATTCCGCCTTTATGAAGCAAGGTTACAACGGCGAAGCGCCCTACCCTAAGACCGTTCCTTCCACCCTGCCGCGCAAAAACCTGACCTTGAACAAAAAAGAAAAAATGGAATGCGGCAACGAACCCGAAATTTCCGAATGGTCTCTCAAACTGCGCCGTAAAAATCCCAACCATATCGATATGAAATACCAAGGTTCGGATTGCGCTTCAGCCATTACTATCGAGACGGAATTTAACCGCAACGGAAAAACCGTCAAAATTATTCACAAAGTTTACTCTTCATAAGCGGATAACATCCATATCGTGAAATTTGGCGTTTGCCGCATCATGGGAGGGACTGCGGATAAACTGACACGAAATGGCAAACCCACTCCGTAGCAGTTTAAACAGAAGTCCCACTTATTCCGCCAGCGCCGCATCCACCGCCGCCAGCGCATGGATGGCAGTACTGTCGAACACGGGCAGCGGACTGTCGGCCCCATTCACCAACAGGCAGATTTCGGTACAGCCCAATATCACGCCCTGCGCGCCTTGGCCTTGCAAACGCCTGATGACTTCGTAAAAATAACGCGCCGATTCGGGCAGGATGCGGTTTTTGCACAATTCGTCAAAAATAATGCGGTGGATTTCATCTTGTTCGGCGGCGGACGGAACAACAGTCCGCACGCCCTGCGAAACCATACTTTCAGTATAAAAACCATCACTCATGGTAAAACGCGTGCCGAGCAGCCCCACGGCGGACAAGCCTTGCCGCTTGACGGCGGCGGCAGTGGCATCAACCACGTGCAACAGCGGAATATCCGCCGCCTGTACTATGGCGGGCGCGACCTTGTGCATGGTATTGGTGGCCAGCAGCAAAAAATCCGCGCCCATGCTTTGCAGCCTCAACGCACTTTGCGCCAGCATTTTGCCCGCCCCCGCCCAATCGCCGCTTTTTTGCAGTTGCACAACGTCCTCGAAATCCACACTGTCGAGCAGGATTTTGGCACTGCGGTTGCCGCCCAGACGGCGGTTGGTTTCGCGGTTGATGATTTGGTAATACAGCACGGTGCTTTCGGGACTCATACCGCCTATAATGCCTATAGTTTTCATATTATATTTCCTTTAAAATTCAAAATTATAACATCATCCGCCACACATCACCCCTTTGGCCGGACCTCCGCCGGCGTGCAGCCGAAATACTTCCTGAACGCCTGGGTAAAACTGGACGCATGGCGGTAGCCGCAGTTATAAGCCACCTCGCCTATACTGGCCTTCCCCATAGACAACATATACAGCGCGTACTGCATATGCTTGTGCCGCAGCCATTCCCCCGCCGTGATGCCGAAATGCCCGTGCAACTTGCGCTGCAAGGTCCGTTCGCTGACATTCAGCGCGGCCGCCAAACCGCCGACATGGTGAATGCCGCCGTCAAACGCCTCATTGAGCAAAGCGGCAAACCCGGCCGGCGGAACGGCCGCATCCCCGCCCTCCCGCCGGGGATAGCGCACCATAAACCCGCGCCACAAATCCGCCAGCAGCCGCAAAACGTCCGCCTCCCGCTGCAGCGCATCGGCCACATTGCCCAAAGAAGCCCGCAGGCATTCCCCGGCCAGGGCCGCCGTAGCACCGTCCAGCGGCCAACTCCTCACCCTCTCGCTGTACACATGCGCCAGCAGCTGCGGCCGCGCAGGCCGCATCAGCCAATGCTCTATCCCGCGCAAAGACAGCTTTACCGTTGTTTCCCCCCGGTGCAGGTAACGGCTGAACAATACCTCTTCGCCCGCCGCCACCAGCACCACCCGGCCGCCGTCCGCATCAAACCGATACCGGTCGCGGTTGATGCCGAAATCCAGCGTGCCTTCAAACAACAGGACAAAACTGATATACGCGCCGGCCAGGCGGCTGCAGTGCAGGTCCCGCACCGCCGTCATCCTCCCGCCGTGCAGGCTGATGCCGCTGTGCAAAGTATTGAAGCAATAATCCCCGCGTAAAAAATCCCTGCCGCCACCCTGCCCCATCAGGCGCACAAACCGGCGGCTGTCCATGTGTTGCGTAACCATGTCTTATTTTCAATAAACATTGTCGCATTAACGATAGCATTTATTCGTTACAACGACAAACCCTTGTATAAAATAAGAACTATTATTGGTCATGACCGTACTGACCGTATAAACGCATAAAAATCCCTAAAAAAACAAGAAACAGGCAAAGCAAACCGGCCGCCCGTCCCGCAAACAACCGACAAGGAAGACCGATGAGAACCAAGTTAAAGCCCGAATACCTGATCATCCTTTCCGCCGCCCTGTCCTGCACCCGCGCCGCCGCCGAACAGGCGCAAATCGAAGCCACGGGGATAGGCGAAATCGTCGTACACGGCAAACGCAACACCCCCAAGGAAAGCGGCGACAACTACACCGTCAAAGGCAGCACTTCCGCCACCAAGCTGGATTTGAAGCTGAAGGAAACGCCGCAAAGCATCACCTCCTTCACCCAGCGGCAGATGCAGGACCAAAATTTGCAGGATTTGGATTCCGTGCTGCAGGAAACGCCGGGCATCACGGTGTTGCAGGACAGCATCACGGGCATGGGCGAGGCGCAATTTTATTCGCGCGGCTTCCCCGTCGATAATTACCAGATAGACGGCGTAATCGGCAACAGGGAACTCTTGGGCGGCAGCCGCTTTGTCGGCGCGCAGGATGCCTTTTTGTACGACCGCATAGAAATCATACGCGGCTCTACCGGCATGGCCACCGGCGTGGGCGACCCGTCCGCCAGCGTCAATTTCGTCCGCAAACGCCCCGTGGGCGAAAACAAAGGCCAATTCAACCTGAAATACGGCTCGTGGAACGACAAACGCGCCGAATTCGACCAAAATTTCGTCATCCATCCCACCCTGCGCGGCCGCTTTATCGCCACTTGGGGCGACGGCAACAGCTTTATCGACCGCGTGCGCCGCCATTCCAACACTTTCTACGGCGCACTGGACTGGTCGCCCACAGACCAAGACCAAATCAATATCGGCATAGGCCGCCAATATCGCGGCACGTTCGGCGCGCCGCGCAGGGGGCTGATGCGCTATTCCCGCGTTTACGGCACGGACGGGGCGGACGGCTCGGAATGGGTGGACGCGCGCGGCCTGCCCGCCGGATTCAACAACAGCGCGGTATGGGCGTACAACAAAACCCTGCACACCAATTTTTTCGCCGAATACAAGCATCAGTTTAATAATTATTTGAAGCTGCAAACGTCTTATACGTCCACGCGCACGCAAAACCAAAGCCTGTACGGCGATATGGGCACGGCCGGTTACGCGCCCGCATACAATGCCGCCAGCTACGAATGGGGGCGCGAAAGGCATGACGACCGCACCCGGGCCTTCGATATTATGTTGGACGGCCGTTTCAAACTCTTCAACCAAGACCAGCAGATATTGGCCGGATTCAGCGGCATACGCAATGTGCAGCGCGAAGACTATTACCCGAAAAGCATTCCGGCGGGCGACCTTTATATCGCCTACGCCCTGCCGCCGGGCGGCGGTAATTTGAACCACCGCTATCTCAACGAAGCCATCCCGCTGGATTATTGGAACAACGGCGATTATCCCATGTTGGGGGACAGCATAGCCTACACCGCGCCCATAGGCCCCGCCAATATACGCTACGGCGCGCGCAAGGAGCGCGAAGACCAATACGGCCCTTATTTCGCCATGAAACTCAAACCCGCCAAGCGTTTCACCTTCATACTCGGCGGCCGCTGGCTGCACTGGCGGCGCAAGGGCGGCACGCAGTGGGAAAATTTGGCCGCCAACAGGAGCGGCAGGCGGGAGTTTGACGGCAATCAGTCGGGGAAAGGCATCAATCAAGATTCTTTTTCCGGCCAAAGGCTGGGCGATGTGGGACGTGTGGACAAATTCGTCCCCTACGGCGGCCTGATTGTGGAACTTTCCCCCGGCATCAACGCTTATGCCAGCTACACGGGCATAGCCCGCACCAATAATACGTTCACAACCCGCAATGCGTTGAAAAAAGGCGGCGGCTACCTGCCGCCCATCACCGGCAATTCCAAGGAAGCCGGCATCAAGGGCGGGCTGTGGCAGGACAGGCTGAATTTTTCGCTGGCCTATTTCACCATGACGCAAAACGGTTATCCCAGCTTTATGCCTACTGGCCTGCGCTGCTACAGGTGGGAGTACAACGCCGATGCGGGCGAAAACGAATGCAAGGACGGCGAATATGAGTACGATGCGGTCAAGGGCTACACCAGCCGGGGTTGGGACATCAATATCGCCGGCCAGGTTACGCCCAAATGGAAGGTGCAGGCGGGCTTCGTCAAACTCAAAATCGACCGCCCCTTCCAAGATGCCGCCTCTTCGTTCAATGATTTCGGGGAAGATTTGAATTTGGAATATGACGGAACGTATACCGCGCCGGACAAAACGTTCAAATTCTTTACCAGCTATGATTTCACGCCCAAGTTCACCGCCGGGGCGGGCATGACCTGGAGCAGCGGCATCAAGCCCAAAGACTGGGCGCAATCTTATGTGGACGGGCAGAGAAACGCAGTGGAAAAACCCCGGCAGCTGCAACAGCCCGCATACAGCCTGTTCAATATTATGGCGCGGTATAAAATCGGCAAAAACGCCGCCGTGGCCGCCAATGTCGGCAATTTGGGCAACAAACGCTATTACACCAATGCACGCGGCAATTTCTACGGCAAACCGCGCCATGCCTCCGTCAGCCTGCAAATGAAATGGTAGGCCGTCTGAAAACACCGTTCCAACAAAAAATCTTACCGACAAACGAAAGGAAAACCCATGAGATACGGAAAAACAACATCCCTGCTGGCCGCCCTGGCCTTATCGGCCTGCTCCATGAGCGGCGGCCCCGAGGACACCTTCGGCTACAACGACATCGCGCGCCCCGTCCCCAACCCGTCCGACAACGTAAACGCCGGCCTGACCGCCCAACAGGCGCGGGACAAGCAGCTCATTGCCGAAAACACCCCCTCCTTCCACTTTTCCACCCCGACCACGGACAACATCATGGACGAAGAATGGAACGTTATCGGCATGTCCAAACTGAAATCACTGACCCTGGCCGTAAACGGCAAAACCTACCAACTCGACATGCCCAAACAACAAGAAAGATGGGTATACCTGTCCCCCAAACTGGAAGACTTCAAAAAAGGCCACGGCGTTTACCCCTACACACTGGAGCGCACAATGGACAACAAAGACGGCGAAACCCAAAAAGGCCGCTACAAACTCTACAACCAGCCGTATTCCTTCATATCCGGCAAATTCCTAGACTGGAAAAAGACCCTGAGCAACAACGGCACTTCCTCATGGGCGACAGAAGACGGCGGCGCGGAACATGAAAACGAAATATACTACGGCCACGGCGGCATAGACCCCGGCAAACTGCCGCAAAACACCAAATACACCTATGTCGGCAAAGCCTTTGATGCCGAAAGCGAAGGCGATTTGCACTACGACATCACCTTCAACACCGACAACACCGGCTACGGCAGCGGCCGCATCACCGGCATGGCCACGCGCGGCGACATAGAACTCAAACGCGGCGACATAGGTGTGAACGGCAACGCGGCGGGCATTTCCGGCGAAGCCGTCGGCAGCAAGGGCGGCGAAAGCGGCGGCCCAAGCAACGGCACATACGATTTGGGCATCTACGGCCCGGATGCGGCCGAAATCGCCGGCATCGTTACCTTCGACAACCCCACCGAAGACCGCCTGGACGACAAAGTAGGCTTTGGCGGGGCGAAAAAATAAGGAAAACGGCAAACCGCACCCCGCACCCGCAAACCGCGCATGAAATGATAGAATAAGACGGCTGTTCAAATACGCCGTTCCAACGGCGCGCAATACGACCGGAAAACAAAAGGAAACCTTATGATGTCCAAAAAAATCATGATGTTGTTCAAAAACCGCCCGGCCGCCGCCATCTTGGCCGCCATCGCCCTGTCCGCCTGTTCGGGCGGCGGCTCGGACAATAACCTGAACTTATCGTCCGGCAGCACGGCCAATACCACAGGCGTGAACGCGGGGCTGACCGCCCAACAGGCCGCCGACAAACAGAGTACCGCCGAAAATAGTTCCGCATTCCGATTCACCGTACCAACCCGAGGCAACATCGTGAACGGCAGCGGCAATGTCGTAGGCTCATCCAACCTGAGTTCGCTGACTCTGAGCGTAAACGGCAAAACCTACGACCTGGGCACGCCCAACCTTGCACAAAACGAGGCATATTTGTCCCCCAAACTGGCAGACTTCGCAAAAGGCTACGGTACATATTCCTACACACTGGAACGGGTAATGAACAACCGGGACGGCGAAACCCAAAAAGGCCGCTACAAACTCTACAACCAGCCATATTCCTTCGTAGTCGGCAGATTTCTAGACTGGAAGAAAACCCTGAGCCAAAACGGCACTTCCTCCCGGACGACCGAGGACAGCAACAGGCAATATGAAACCGAAATATATTACGGCTACGGCGGCATAGCACCCGGCAGGCTGCCGCAAAACACCACCTACAACTATGTCGGCAAAGCCTTTGATGCCGAAAGCGAAGGCGATTTGAGCTACAACATCGTCTTTAGAACCGACAACACCGGCCACGGCAGCGGCCGCATCACCGGTATAACCACACGCGGCAACATAGAACTCAAACGCGGCAACATCACCATGAACGGCGACGAGGCAGTCATTTCCGGCCAAGCCGTGAGCAGCCGGGGCAACAACCGCAACGGCATATACGAACTGGGCATCTACGGCCCGGATGCGGCCGAAATCGCCGGTACGGCAACCTTCAACGACCCGACCGTAAACCGCCTGGACCGCAAAGTTGGCTTCGGCGGCGTAAAACAATAGAACCGCAACAAGCGTCAAAACCGAAAAAGGCCGTTTGAAGCACCCCAAAGGCAAGCCCGCATCAAACGGCCTTTTCCCCATCCCCGCCTGCACCATGCCCCATATCCGCGCCCTAATCCTGCTGCCCTTCCTGTCCCTGCCCGCCGTTGCCGAAACCCTGCCGCAGCCGTCCGAACCCCTGCCCGACACGGCAAGGCCTCCCCAACCCTCCCCCACGCCCGGCCAAGCCCCCGCCGCACAACAAACCGCACCCGCCAAACAAACCATACGGCTGGACGAAGCCGACCTGAAAAACAACCCGCCCCTGCTTGAACAACTCCTGTCGCAAGCCGTTTACCGCCGCGAATGGGCATTGGCGGCCGACCTGTTGGCCGTATACCAAACCCTGCCGCAGCACGACCGCATACTTGCCGCCTACGTCCAAGGCGCGCTGCTGCACCAAAACCGCCAAACCGCCCAAGCCGTCCGGCTCTACCGCGACATCCTGCAAGAACACCCCGACTTGGCCTACATCCGCCTGAATCTGGCGCAAATGCTGCTGGCCGACAAACAGCCGCGCGAAGCGGCAGCCGAATTTGCCCGATTGCAGCACCACGCCGACCCCGCCCTGCAGCAGGCCGCCGCGCACGGGCAGGAAGAAATACGGCGGCAACAGGCATGGCGGTTAGACCTGTCGGCGCAATACGAACGCAACGGCAACATCAACAACGCATCCGCCGCCGTAGAAACACTGGAAATCGGCGGCCGCACATTCCGCAAAAGCCCCGAATCCCTGCCGCAGACCGCCCACGGCATACACTACGGCATAGGCGCGGCACGCACCCTTGCGCTTAACGGACACCACAGACTCGCCTTCACCGCCCGCCTGGACGGCCGCCTGTATTGGGACAAACACAGCTACGACCAAACCGCCGTCTACCTTGCCCCCGCCTACCGCCACGAAACCCGCAACGCCGCCTACCGCATCGCCCCCTTCGTCCGGCAGCAATGGCTGGACGGCCGCCGCTACCTGCGCTCTTACGGCATTACCCAAAACCTGGGCCTGACTTTGAACGGCCGCAGCCACAGCCAAACCGCCCTGAACGTCCGCCAAGACCGCTACCGAGACGAAGACCTTCGCGGCTACGACGGCCGCAGCATAACCCTGTCGCAGACACTGGTTTACAACGGCTCAAACTGGACGGCCTACGGCGGCATAGGCCTGACCGGCAGCCGCACGCAAAAAGACTACCTGTCATCACGCGAATGGAATCTGCATACGGGCTGGGCGCGCGAATGGCCGCAATTGGGCCTGTCCGCCGATGCCTCCTACGGGCGCGAAAAATACCGCGCCGCCCCCGGCCGGGATACCGCCGTCCGCATCTTCTACCCGCACCGCCGCCGCGACCGCAGCGTGCAACTGGACCTTTCCGTTTGGCAGCCGCAATGGCAATACGCGGGCTTCCTGCCCAAACTCAACTTCTCCGTCCGCCGCATCAAAAGCAATATGCCCGCCTTTTACAGCCGCAGCTACAAACAGGCGTATATAGGCGTGGAAAAAACATTTTGAGCCAACATCGCTGGAAAACCGCATTTCCCCCTACCCGATTGCGAAATCACCGGCGAGTGCCGCGTACGGATAGTGCATAAGGGCATTGGTAACGACTTATAGCAAACATACTTAATTTTAAATACATCATATCATCAAATTACGGCCTTCCCGCGCAGGCGGAAATCCATAGTAAAGCCTGAGAAACCTTGATTTAAAAAACAGTTTCTGAAATTTAAAAATGGATTCCTGCCTGCGCGGGAAGGCCGAAAACCGGCAAGCTGCGTATCAAAAATGAAGTAATTTAGCTATATATGCCGCCATCCGCCGAAACGGAAAGAAAAAGAAGCCGCCCGAAAACATTTTTATCGGTTTTCGGGCGGCTTTTATCAAAATTTCCCAAATACTTGAAACCCGTCCCTTGGGCGGCACACGGGGTTGCGCTTTAACTGAACCAGTCTTAATCCCCGTGTGATGGGGAAGTTTTTGGAAC
>JAUMUU010000171.1 GCA_030530545.1 Neisseria sp.
AATGCGGATATGGATACGGTTTTGCATCATGATTCCCTGTTCGGATTAAACAAAAAACAATATTAGCTGCAAATCCCCATATGGGGCAAACGGCTTTCCTTTCGCCCGCAAACGGATTTACACTGCGTTTTTTAATTCCGCAGGCCGGGTATTTATGCCCGACATTTTCCAAATAAAAATGCCCGGCAAGATTTACTGACTGTAAGGAAATTTTGATGAATACCGCCATCCAAACCACGAAATTCCCCACGCCTTTGGGCGACATGGTTGCCTGTGCCACCGGGCAAGGCATATGCCTGCTCGAATTTGTCGGCAGCAGGCGCATCGGGCGCGAACAACAGGACTTGCAACGGTTGTTGAACCTGCCGCTTCGGGTTGGCGGCAACATACATTTGGAACAATGCGCAGACGAATTGCGCGAATATTTTTCAGGCGGGAGAACCACCTTCGAAGTTGCCCTGCACACCCCCGGCACACCCTTTCAAAACACAACATGGCAGGCGTTGCGCCAAATCCCATACGGCGAAACAGTCAGCTACCGAGAACAGGCAACCCGCATGGGCAAACCGTCCGCCGTGCGCGCCGTTGCCAATGCCAACGGGCAGAACCGCATTTCCATCATCATCCCCTGCCACCGCGTCATAGGCGCGGACGGCAGTCTGACGGGTTACGGCGGCGGTTTGCAGCGCAAGCAATGGCTGCTGGAGCACGAAGGCGGGATGCGGGCGCATGGGCGGGATTTGTTCGGGGATGCCCTTTAAAGGCGGGCAAACCGCTTTCCTTTCCCCCGCCAAGCGGTTTACACTGCACCTTTCGCCAACTAAGGAAACAGCCATGCCCAACCGCAAAACAAGCAAAATCGGCATAGTCGGGGCGACGGGTTACACGGGAGTGGAACTCTTGCGCCTGCTGGCCGCCCATCCCCATGCCCAAGTGGCCGCCGTTACCAGCCGCAGCGAAGCGGGGGTAAAACTGGCCGACTACTTCCCCAGCCTGCGCGGCATATACGGCTTGGCCTTTGAAAAACCCGAAGACGCGGGGCTGGAACAATGCGACTTGGTGTTTTTCGCCACGCCCAACGGCGTTGCCATGAAAGAAGCCCCCGCATTATTGGAGAAGGGCGTGCGCGTGGTGGATTTGTCGGCCGACTTCCGCCTGAAAGACACCGCCGTTTGGGAAAAATGGTACGGCATGAAGCACCAAAGCCCCGACGGGGTTGCCCGCGCCGTGTACGGGCTGACCGAATTGAACCGCGAAGCCGTTGCCGCCGCCCGGCTTGTCGCCAACCCCGGCTGTTATCCGACCTGCGTATCGCTGGCCCTGCTGCCGCTGCTGAGGGCGGGCGCGTTGCGCGAAGGGCTGCCGCTGATTGCCGACTGCAAATCGGGCGTGTCCGGGGCGGGGCGCAAGGCGGCTGTAGGCACGCTGTTTTGCGAGGCGGGCGACAACTTCAAGGCCTACGGCGTTTCCGGCCACCGCCACCTGCCCGAAATCCGCCAAACCATATCCGGCCTGCAACGGGGCGTGGCCGAAGGGCTGGTGTTCGTGCCGCATCTCACGCCCATGATACGCGGCATGCACGCCACTATTTACGTTCATCTGAAAGACGGCGTATCGCCGCAGGAATTGCTGGAAACGGCCTACCGCGACAGTTTCGCGGTCGATGTGCTGCCGCCGGGCAGCACGCCCGAAACCCGCAGCGTGCGCGGCGTGAACATCTGCCGCATAGGCGTGCAGCGCGCGCCGGACAGCGATGTATGGATATTGTTGAGCGTGCAGGATAATCTGGTCAAAGGCGCGGCGGGGCAGGCGGTGCAGAATATGAACGTGATGTTCGGCTGGGACGAAATGGCGGGCTTGGGCGGCGCGGCCTTGCTGCCGTGATTGCCGAGGCGGGCGGCAAGGCCTGCCGCAAACCCGAGAAAAAAGCGCGTTCAGGGATATACGCCCGCCTCGCTTTTTTACTGCCTTGGTTTTACAGATAATTTTTTGGTTCGGCTTCCATATTGACGGCTTGTTCCGCATCAGGCAGGCTGGCGCAGGTTTGGTAAGAATTGTCCAAGGTCGGAACGGTGCAGAAATGCCATTCCAACTTACCGCTTTCGTTTTTGACAAAATGGCCGTTGGCAAAGACATAGGGCATATTGTCCGCCAGCCACAAACGCCTTCCGGCTTCGTTTTGGGGTGTGCCGCGCCAGCCGTAATCGCGGTATTTGACCAAGGCTTGGTACATTTCTTCGGTCATCTTGCCACGGGTGTCATAAGTCAGGATGTTTTGAACGGGTATGATGTGGCGGTTTTTCGTATCCAGCAGGCGGTAGGCGGCCGCTTTGGTTTGATGGTGGCCGAGAAAATAACCGCCTTCCCATGAGAGTTGTACCCAGCCGTTGGGCAGGGTCAGGGTCTGAATGTCCAAATCGCCTATGCCGTATGTTTTGCCCGAACCGTATAAATCGGCATTCAGGTATTCGCCATGTTGTTGCCAGATTTCCTGTTTGAATTTGTCCAGTTGTTGCTGTTGCCAATCGGACGGGTTTGTCTTTACGGCGGATGTGGCAGCCTGTTGCATGCTGTTTGGGTCGGGAGTTGTTTGGCCGCATGCGGCCAGCAGGCAGGCGATAAGGGCAAGGTTGGCTTTGGTCATTTTTTTTCCTTTCGGTTTTTTAAACGGCCTTCAACGATTCAAATACCGCGAAATAATCGGGGAAGGTTTTGCGGGTGCATTGCGGGTCGTTGATGG
>JAUMUU010000043.1:0-8665 GCA_030530545.1 Neisseria sp.
AGCACCATACGCGCCATTGCCGCCGCCCTCGCCGACAAATACCGCATCCTTTTGTGGAAATTTTCCATAGGCAGTGATAGTTTGGCCTTTGTCATTTTGCCCGAAGAGGGCTGGCGGCAATGGGAGCAAAGCCGGTCTCCCGAACGTATGCGGCAGCATTTTATCCCCGTTACCCAAGAAAGCAAGATGTTTGATATGGGAGGCAAGGAGGTTATGCGTATTATGAGCGAATTGGAAGGGTTGCAAAAAAGCTGACTCCCCAAACAGCCTTTTGAAACGAAACAGTCGGCAAAAATCAATAAGCCGAAAACGGTACGCGGTAAACTTTACCGTCTATGGTTATGTCGGCCAGAAAATCATGCCGCGCCTCCGTGCAAAACGGCAGCCGCACCCCATCCGCCTTCCATACGCCGCCTTCTTGGCGCAAATCAAAACGGTTGAAGCCCATGTCCATGTCCCGCATGGTAAAACTTACCGATATGCTTTGTGCAGACACTTCGCGCACCACCACTTCAAACGGCGTTTTCAAACCCACTTTCCCGCCGAAGGCCACCACCGCCCCATTGGCCAGCCTGCAGCCTGCAGCCACATCACATGCGGCCGTTTCCGATACTTTGGGCTGTTTCCCCTGCCACCACAATACCGCCCAAACCTTCAAAACGGCAAATATCATCAACAACACTCCGACGGGCAGCCACTTTTTCGCCATCATATCCGCCTCAAATAAAAAATCCCGCAAAAACGCCATTATACCCGCCGGCCTTTCTGCTACAATATGCACGGAAAAACAAGGAGTAAAAAATGAGCATAGCCAACAACAAAAAAGCCTTTCACGATTATTTCATAGAAGACGAAATCGAAGCCGGCCTCGTACTCAACGGCTGGGAAGTCAAAGCCATACGCGCCGGGCGTATCCAACTCAAAGAAAGCTACATCCACTGGAAAAAAGATGCCTTCTACTTGGTCGGCTGCCATATCACCGCCCTGCCCACCGCTTCCACCCATGTCAAACCCGACCCCGTGCGCCAGCGCAAACTGCTATTGAAACAAAGCGAAATCAACAAACTCATAGGCAAAGTGGAACGCAGCGGCTACACCCTGGTTCCGCTTAATATGCACTACAAACGCGGCTACATCAAAATGGACATCGGCCTGGCCAAGGGCAAGAAACAGCACGACAAACGCCAAAGTTTGAAAGAGGCGGATTGGAAGCGAGAAAAACAGCGTCTGATGAAAAACAACCGCTGAATCCTGCAACGAATCAACTGCCCCTGCCGCAGCAAGCCTTATATTTCTTCCCGCTGCCGCAGGGGCAGGGATCGTTCCGGCCTACCTTTTTTCCCTTGCGGCGCACTGTTTCCGGCTTGTTGCACAATACCCGCCAAAAAGCGGCAATATCTTTGACTGCATAGGGTAATTCGTTTTGCAAACGGCCGGCCTCCCATTCATCCATGTTATCCGGCATATCGTCATCATAAACGCCGGCCAGGGCCGAAATCGGATAAAACAAATCCACAAATCCGTCTTCATCCGCCGCTGCAAACCAATCTGTAGGCGTGATATCCAGCGCGTATAAGTAAGCATTGCACCAGCTGAAAAAATCCCCCTGCCCGTCTTCATCCTCAAAAATCAGCAATTGCAGAAACCCGCCGGCCGCCAAATCCTGCCGCAGCACGTCCATCCACTGTCTGATTGCATCCGCTGCCTGCCGTTTTTGCCCTTCGTCCAAAGCCGCCTTACCTACAATTTCACCCCATACCAAGTCAAAATATTCCTCCGCATCATCAGGGCCAGACAGCCAGGCCAGCAAGAAAGCCTGTATCTCATCAAGACGCATCGCATTGCCGTCTATGGCATAATCGTCCAATAAATCAAACAATACCTGTTGCGGGTCTGCCTCGCCGCGCCCTATGCCTGTTTCCATATCTTGCAACATAATTCCTCCATATTTATATAGCGTAGGTTAGGTTAGTATGAGCATTTGTATAGTGTTTTAACTTTCCGCACGCAAAAAACCGCACCACTGCGGGTGCGGCCATCAAAAACAATTATTTGCCTTCTTCGCTGTCCAGGAAGCTGCGCAAACGGTCGCTGCGGGTCGGATGACGCAGTTTACGCAAAGCCTTGGCCTCAATCTGGCGGATACGCTCGCGGGTAACGTCAAACTGTTTGCCTACCTCTTCCAGGGTGTGGTCGGTGTTCATATCTATGCCGAAACGCATACGCAAAACTTTGGCTTCGCGGGGGGTGAGGCTTTCCAGCACGTCCGCCGTTACCTCGCGCAGGCTGGAATACATGGCCGCATCGGCAGGGGCGACATTGTTTACGTCTTCGATGAAATCACCCAGATGCGAATCATCGTCATCGCCTATAGGCGTTTCCATGGAAATCGGTTCTTTGGCGATTTTCATGATTTTGCGGATTTTGTCCTCGGGTATTTCCATCAGTTCGGCCAATTTCGCCGGGTCGGGTTCTTCCCCCGTTTCCTGTAGGTGCTGGCGCGAAATCCGGTTCATTTTGTTGATGGTTTCAATCATATGCACGGGGATGCGGATGGTGCGCGCCTGGTCGGCAATGGAACGTGTGATGGCCTGGCGTATCCACCAGGTCGCATAGGTGGAAAATTTATAGCCGCGCCGGTATTCGAATTTGTCCACCGCCTTCATCAGGCCTATGTTGCCCTCCTGAATCAAATCTAAAAACTGCAGGCCGCGGTTGGTGTATTTTTTCGCAATGGAAATGACCAGCCGCAAGTTGGCCTGAATCATTTCTTGTTTGGCCGCCGCCGTTTCCCGCTCGCTGGCCGACATGTTGCGGTTGATTTCTTTGAGTTCGTCAATCGAAATCTGCGATTCTTTAACCAGGGCGGCCACTGCCTCCTGTTTTTCCAAAATCGCATGGCGGAAACGGTCCAAAGCGCCGCTCCAGGCCTTTTGTTTGGCCACTTCGCCGTTTATCCATTCTAGGTCTATGATGTTGGGCAGGAATTCTTTCAGGAAGTAATCTTTGTCCATCCTCACGCGGTCCAGGCAGATGTCGCGGATGTCGCGCTCCATTTGGCGTATGGTTTCGACTTTTTGCCTCAGGTTGCTGCCCAGGCTTTCAATCTGGCGGGCGGCAAAGCGCACTTCCAGCAGTTTGGCCGCTATCGCATCGCGGTGTTTCAGATATTCGGCATGGCGGCTGCCGTGCAGGTTCAGGGCCTGGACCATCAGGCCGTAACTGGCGGTGATGCCGTCAAAGTGCTGCAATACTTCTTTTTTCAGTTCTTCCAGGTTGGCCGCCGGTATGCCGCCGTCTGCCGATGATGCGGTGTTGTCGTCTTCTTCGTCGCCGTCCTCGTCCAGGCCGCCATCTTCGTCATCTGCGGCATCGGTATGGGTGGCCGCCTGAGGCACGCTTTCCAAATGCCCCAAACCCAATTCGTTCAGTAAGACTTCGTTGGGGTCTATAATGGCTTCGACCACTTCGTCCACCCTGATTTCGCCTTGGCGGATTTTGTCTATCAGGGACAAAATCTCCGCCACCGAACCCGGGCAGGCGGAAATCGCCTGTATCATGTTTTTTAGGGCGTTTTCTATTTTTCTGGCTATGATGATTTCGTCTTCGCGCGACAGCAGGCCGACCTGCCCCATTTCGCGCATATACATGCGTACGGGGTCGGTGGTGCGGCCGAATTCGGAATCCGCATTCGACAGGGCCGCTTCGGCCTCTTCTACCGCGTCGTCATCGGTCATGCCGGTGCCGCTGTCGTTCATCAGCAGGGAATCGGCATCGGGGGCTTCTTCCGTTACCTGTATGCCCAATCCCTGTATCATGTTGATGATGTTGTCTATCTGGTCGGCATCGGACATGTCGTCGGGCAGCGCGTCGTTGATTTCGGCGTGGGTGATGTAGCCGCGCTCTTTGCCCAAAATCACCAGTTGGCGCAGTCGGGCGCGCTGTTCCTCCAAGGTGGGCGGGCGTATGCCGTCTTGGTCTTCGTAATCGTATTGTTGGGAAGTCATAATCACAGTCTCGATATTGGGTTTCGGAGGCGGCCGGACGGATGGGTGTTCTGCCTGTCCTGCGGCAGCAAGGTTATCCCGCCCCGAAAAATAAAGGCCTGCCATAGCGCAAATGCTTTCAGGCCGAAGGGTGCCGCCCTAGATTGTGCCGATATGGGAAAAAGCAAGGGGGCCGCCGATTCAGACAAACCAGCCCCTTAGCCTGTCCAGGCCGCCGTAGCGTATGCACGCGTCCGCCGCCGCCTCTGTTTTCGGCTTGGCGCGGTAGGCTATACCCCAGCCGGCCTCTTGCAGCATGGGGATGTCGTTGGCCCCGTCCCCCACTGCCGCCACTTGTACGTGCCCAAGGTTCAGTTTGTCCCGGTATTCGCGCAGTAAGCCGGCTTTGGCCGCCGCATCTATAATTCTGCCGTTCAGACGGCCGGTCAGCCTGCCGCCCTCTGTATCCAAGATATTGGCAAAGGCATAATCCAAACCCAGCCTTGTTGTCAGGCGGTCGGTAAAGAAGGTGAACCCGCCCGACACCAGCATGAATTTTACGTTGTGGCGGCGGCATTCTCCAAGCAGGGATTCCGCTCCCGGCGACAGGTGCAGGGTGCGGCCGTATACTTCCTGCAGCACGCCCAGGGGCAGCCCGGCCAGCAGACCGACGCGGCGGCGCAAGGATTGTTCGAAATCCAATTCTCCCCGCATGGCCTGTTCGGTAATCGCCGCCACTTCGCCCCCCAGCCCCGCGACGGCCGCGATTTCATCCACGCACTCTATGGTAATGAGGGTGGAATCCATGTCGCTGACTATCAGGCCCAAATCGGCGAAACGGTAGCGAGGCAGGATGGCCCAATCGATTTCCTGCCGTGCCAAATCGCCCGCCAGGCCATCCGGCAGGGTAAAGCCCTCCGCCACGGCAAAACGCAATACCTTTGCGCCCGTGCTTTCAGACGGCCCGGCCAAACCGGCAAGCCCGCCCAAATCGCAACGGGAAAAATCCTCGTGCTGCAACACCAAATCCATCCCGTCCTCCTCAATCTGCAAACGCCGCCGTATGCGCGCGGATAAACTTCACCAGCAGCCCCTCCAGGGGCAGGCGGTTTTGCAGCAGGTAAAATTCGTCGTCGAAATCGGCCAGCGGGTTGTTTTCGTAGGAGGCGCAAAATGCCTCCAGCGAACCGTCATGCCGTGCCGCGATATCCGACTGCAGGTAACAGGCGTTCGCCCGCCTGACCAAATCGGCGTATTCGGGCGCGCCTATCAGTTCGCAGGCATCGGGCAGGTAGGCGGCCGCCTCCGCGCCGGTATTGTAGTAATATTGGTTGAAACCGCCGTTATCCACCTCGCCGGCCAGGATATACAGCATATAGGCCGCCCGCCTTTGCGGACTCAGGCCCGCCAGATAACCGGCCTCGTCCAAGTCCGGCGGCGACTGTGCCGCCAACGTGTCGAAAACGGTGAGCACCAACTCCTCATCGGGTGTCTGCGCCAAAACCTCCTCGGTCAGCCTGGGGTATACCCTGCGGTTTTCAAACGCGCGGAACATCGCCTCCGCATCGGCACACAGGCGGGAGGCTTCCCGCAAAAACAGGGCCCTTGCGTCATCGTCCAGCTGCGCCAGCATTTCCCGCCACTGCGCGCCGTCCATATCGAACAGATTCGCCATACCACGCCTTTCAGGCGGCCTTACCAACCGGACCAGGCCGCCAACTCATTCCAATAAAACAAACACACAATGGCGCAAACCGCCACCGCGATACCGAACACATTGAGCGCGCTCATTTTTTCGCGGAACACCAAAGCCCCTGCCAGCGTCCCGCCGGCGATTACCCCTATATTCATCCCCGCGAACACCAGGGTCGGATTATCCTGCATGGCCTTGTGCGCCATCAAATAGGACCAGATATTGCCGAAATTGAGGCAGCCCAGCAGCAGGCCGCCCAACACACCCTCCCGCGTCCAACGCGTCTTCTTCCAAACCATCAGCCCCGACATCAGCACGCCGGCCAACACAAAGGCCACCAGCAGCCTGCCCGGCAGGGCCGTACCGCTTTTGGACAACTGCTTGAACAGAATATCTATCAGGCCGTATCCCGCCCACACCCCGGCCAGCAGGAGCGCGCTGCGGCGCGTATCCTGGCCGCCGCCTTCCCCCTGCCTGGCCGACAGGCAGAACAAGGCCGCAAACGCCAACACCAGCCCGGCCGCCTGGCCGCCGTGTTTCAACTGTTCGCCAAACAACACAAAAGATGCCGCCACCGTCAGAAACAGCGACAGCCTTTGCGCCGCATCCGACCGGACTATGCCCGCCGCGTCCACCGCCCTGCCCATCACGACAAACACCGAGGGCAGCAGCACGCCCAGGGCCGCAAACAAGGGCCAGCCCGCCGCATAATCGCGCCAGGCCGACAAATCGGGTTTCAGCAGCCACACCGTCAGCAGAGAGGCGGCCGCATAATTGACCGCCACCGCCTGACCTATGTCCGCCCCATAACGCCGCGCCAGCTTCAACAGCACGGAAACCGCCACACTGCAGCAGACACTGAACAACAAATACCCCATCCCGTCCTCCGAAAATCAGCGCAATACGGGCAGCACGGCCAAAACCGCCGACAACACGGCCTCGCCCAACCTCAGCGAACGCTGGCCGTTCCAGCCGAAATCGTCATCGGGCAGATTGTCGTTGTCCTTAAACGGCATCTCCAGGGTATAGGACAGGCAGGCAAACCGCCCCCCCACCCAATGGGAGGCCAAACGCGGGTCGGCCTTGCCCGGCGCATCTTTGGGATAGCCGAATTCGTCTTGGAAATCGGGGCTGGCCGCACTCAGCGCGTCCTTGAAACGCCCTTCCAAATCCGCCATACGCCCATCATATCCCGGCACGCCCTCCGTACCGGCGGCAAAGACATAGGGCAGCCCCTCGTCGCCGTGGACATCCAAAAACAAATCCACCCCCGTTTCCAGCATCCTTTCGCGCACATAAAACACTTCGGGGCTGTACTCCTCCGAGGGCGAGAACCATTCGCGGTTCAAATTCGCCCCCGCCGCATTGGTCCTGAGATTGCCCAAGGCCGAACCGTCGGGATTCATATTCGGCACGATATAAAAGGTCGCGCCGTCCAGCAAGGCGCGCGCGGTCGGGTCCTGCGGGTCCAAAAGCCGCGCCAGCAAACCCTCGACAAACCATTCGGCCATGGTTTCGCCCGGATGCTGGCGTGCGATTATCCACACCTTCAAATCGCTTTGCACTTGGTTGCCTATGGTCAGCAGGTTCAAATCGCGGCCCTGCACGGTAGAGCCCAGATCTTCAATCTGGCACAGGCCGCTGCCCTGGGCCTCACCCAACAGGTTCAGATGCTGTTCCTCGGAATAAGGCTCGAAATAGGCATAATAAACACTGTTGGCCAAGGGCGTGTGTTCGATGACCAGCACCCCGTCCTCATAACGGGTAGGCACGCAAAACCAGTTGCGCCGGTCATATGAAGCCCGCGCCTGATAGCCCTCCCAACCGTCGGGATAAGACGACTGCCCCGCATTTTCAAAACGCAGCACGCAATTTTGATAGGCCGCACCCTGCAGGCGGAAGTAAAACCACTGCGAAAAATCCGCCGCATTATCCGGGCGCAGAGCCAGACGGACGGCGCCGGGGTCGGACAAGTCTTTAACCGACACCGAGCCGCCGTCAAAATTGCAGGAAACCTTCAACATGATAAAAACCTTTCGATATGGCGGAATGTTTGTCCGGCCGCCCCCGTGCCGGGGGCTTGGCGGATATGCGACAAAATCCCGGCCTGTCCGCTATATAATCCGCACTGCCGTAAACAGGCGTTTGCCGCCTGAAACCGCGCCGATTCTAACGCCCCGGATATCCGCAAGGCAAATCCCGAACTTTTGAGGAAAAAAACGATGACCCTTACCCTGATGTTCCGCGAATACTGCAGCCTGTGCCACCAGATGCTGGCCCGGCTCGAACCCCTGCGGCAGCAATACGGCTTTTCGCTGGAGGTTGTGGACATAGACGACGACCCCGCCCTGGAGGCCAGATACAACGAACTTGTCCCCGTCCTGCTGCACAACGGCGTGGAAATCTGCCATTGGCACTTTGATGCCGAAAAACTGCGGCAGTACCTGGACGGCCAAACGTCCTGAAAGCGGCCGCAGGGCAAGGCCGCCTAGGGTCGGGCCGCGTCCGCCCGGCCGGGGAACAGCCGCCCGTAAACCGTTTCGTCAAATCCGCAATAAAACCGCCCGTCCGTTTCCAATACCGGCCTTTTAATCAGGTTGGGCAGCGCGCACATCAGCGCGACCGCGCCATCCTCCCCGCCGGCCTGCCGCCTTTGCGCCTCATCCAATCCGCGCCAGGCCGCCCCGCGCCGGTTGAGCAGCACGGCCAAGGGTATGTCGGCCAGCCAGGCGCGCACCTGGGCCTCGGCGGGCGCATTTTGTTTGAAATCCACAAACGCCGCCTCCACCCCGCGCTCCGCCAGCCAGGCCCTGGCCTTTTTAACCGAACCGCAGTTGGCAATCCCATATACAGACACCATAAAATCCCCCCTTTCCAACCGAAACACAACAGGGTTTGATTGCAGGCCTAAGCCGCCCCGCCCCAACCCTGCTCTAGCCTAATCCGCGATAAAGCGCGCATTCTAACAAAACCCTTGCCGAATCCC
>JAUMUU010000043.1:8765-14052 GCA_030530545.1 Neisseria sp.
TTTGGAAAGCCCCGACAGGAGACCCGAAATGAAGAAAACCCTAGCATTGGGCATGGCCGCCATCGCTTTGGCGGCATGCGGCAACAACAACGAAGCCGGCGAAAAAAATTTCAAAAAGGCCATCAACCGTATAGGCGGCAGCCAAAAAGTCTGCATTCCGTTCAAATTGGACATCCAGATGCCGGACGGCAGCCCCGCCGGGCAAAACAGTATGGCGGGCGAGCCTTTGCTGCTGGTTGCCGATTCCGACACCGAGGGCAGGCGCATCAACAAAAAAGCCGAAAAGCAAATTAAGATTTTGACCGAAAACGGGTTTTATAAGAAAGAAAAAACCGAAAGCCAAACGCTGCCCCTGCCGGATGGCGGAAAGGGCATCACCGTTACCGCTTATTCCCTAACCGAAAAGGGCCGCAAACAGGTCCTCGCCAACGATGCCTTGGCCTTCCCCCTGTTGTGCATAGGCACGCCGGAAGTGAAAAAAATCAATTGGTACACCACCCCCGCGCCCTTTCGCGGCACTATAGTGTCCAAAGTGTCCTACCAGGCCGACCTGAAGCTGGAACGTTGGGCGGAAAAGCTGATTAAGGAAGGCGGCAAAGAAGATTTGCAACGCCTGAAACAGCCCGAACAGAAAATCGCCACGCTGGTTCAGACCGACAAAGGCTGGATCAGTCCGCGCGAGCTGCGCCCCCATCCCCACGCCGGCCGCCCGGGGCCGCATCCCGGGCATGGGCATCATGCCGATTTCCCCGACGGCGAATAAGCCTGAAGATTGACGATACGGAAAGGCATAAGGCCGCTTTGGGGCGGCCGGCAAAAAAGGCAAAAAAAGGCCGTCTGAAAACGGATTCAGACGGCCTTTCGGATTTCGCCGATTACAGCGGTTTGCTTTTACCCCGCCGCAACCGACATTTTCCCTCCAGGGTGGTGTTGTTCACACATGGGCGGCATCCCCGTCCTCCCCGCCGTCGTCGGCCGGAACACCGCCGGGCTCTTCCGCCACACGTTCCAGACTGACCAATGTTTCCCCCTCGTCCAAATTAATCAGCTTCACACCGGCGGCGGTACGGCCGGTTTCGCGTATTTCGCCCACCCCGGTCCGTATCAGCACCCCGCCGCTGGTAATCAGCATCACATCATCCGCAACGCCCACCAGCGCGGCCGCCACCAATTCGCCGTTGCGGCCGCCCGTATTAATGGCGATATTGCCCTGGCCGCCCCTGTTTTTGCGGCTGTACCCGTCTATGGGCGTACGCTTGCCGTAGCCCTTGGCCGTGGCCGTCAAAACCTGCAGGCCGTCTTGCACGCACTCCGGGGGGAAAGTAATCAGACTGACGATGCGGCCGCCCCCGGGCAGGCTCATCCCGCGCGAACCGCCGCTGCCGCGTCCCGAAGGGCGCACGCCGTATTTGCCGCCGGACGGCGCGTTCTCACCGTCTGCCGCAACGTCTTCTCCGCCCTCCTGCGCCTCATCGCCGTCATCCGCCGCACCGGCCGAAGTTTCCCAATACTCGTTAAAGCGCAAAGCCTTGCCCAAATTGGAAAACAACATAATATCGTCCGCGCCGCCCGTTTTGACCGCGCCGACCAAATAATCGCCCTCTTTGAGAGCGATGGCCTTAATGCCCTGGGCGCGCACATGCTTAAAGGCGGAAAGCCTCACCTTTTTCACCATACCCTGCGCCGTGGCGAAAAACACATACTGGTCGTCGGGGAAATCGCGCACCGCCAAAATCGCACTGACCTTCTCGCCCTCATCCAACTGGATGACATTATTAATCGGCCGCCCCCTGCTGTTGCGCCCTCCCTCGGGCAGGCGGTACACCTTAATCCAATGACATTTCCCATAATTAGTGAAACACATCAAATAATCATGCGTATTGGCCACAAACAGCGTCTCGATAAAATCCTCATCCTTGGTCGCCGCCGCCTGCCTGCCCCGGCCGCCGCGCCTTTGTGCCTGATAGTCCGTGGTCGGCTGGGTTTTGATATAGCCGCCGTGCGTCAGCGTAACCACCATCTCCCGCTGCGGAATCAAATCCTCATCGGCGATATCGCCGCCGAAGGCATTGATCTCGCTCAAACGCACATCGCCTGCGGGTTCGCGGCGGACATACTCCTTCTTGGCCTTTAGCGCATTGTTCCTACGCAGGCTTTCGGCCTTGGCCTGCCTGTCCAGCAGGTCCTGATGCACCTTGTCGCGCAATTCGGCCAACTCGCTGCCTATAATGCCGGTAATCCGCTCGGGCCTGGCCAAAATATCCAGCAAATCGACAATCTGCACCATAATCTCGCGGTAATCGGCCAAAATCGCCTCCCTGTCCAAACCGGTCAGGTTACGCAGGCTCATACGCAAAACCGCATCGGCCTGCATATCGCTCAAATAATAACCGTCTTCGCAAAACCCCACCCCGGCCGGCAGGTCCTGCGGGCGCGAGGCCTGCGCGTCCGCCCCGCCCCTGTCCAAAAGCTCGGACACCAGCCCCGCCGCCCAGGCGCGCCCGGTCAGCGCCTCCTTAGCGGCGGCCGCATCGTCCGAATTGCGTATCAGGGCTATCATCTCGTCCATATTGGACAAGGCCACAGCCTTACCCTCGGCGATATGGCCTTCGTGGCGCGCCTTTTTCAGGCGGAACAGCGTGCGGCGCGTAACCACCTCGCGGCGGTGGCGCAAAAACTCGCCCAAAACCTGCTTCAAATTCAACAGGCGCGGCTGCCCGTCCACCAAGGCCACCATATTGATGCCGAAACTGTCTTGCAGAGGCGTGAGCTTGTAAAGCTGGTTCAACACCACCTCGGGGTTTTCGTTGCGCTTGAGCTCTATCGCGATGCGTATGCCGTCCTTGTCGGATTCGTCGCGCAAATCCGACACCCCCTCCAAAGCCTTCTCCCTCACCAAATCGCCGATTTTTTCCACCAGCTTGGCCTTGTTCACCTGATAAGGGAGTTCGTCTATGATGACGGCCTGCCTTTCGCCGTTTTTGCCTATAGGTTCGACATGGCTTTTGCCGCGTATGACCACCCTGCCCCGGCCGGTCTTATAACCCTCGCGCACGCCGGACAAACCGTAAATCGTGCCGCCCGTGGGAAAGTCGGGCGCGCGTATGATGTCTATCAGGGTGTCTATATCCGTTTCCGGCTCATGCAGCAGCTTCAAACAGGCGGCCACGGTGTCGGACAGGTTGTGCGGCGGGATATTGGTCGCCATGCCCACCGCTATGCCGGACGAACCGTTTACCAGCAAGGCCGGAAAGCGCGTGGGCAGCACCTGCGGTTCTTTTTCGTTGCCGTCGTAGTTGGGCGAAAAATCAACGGTTTCTTCCTCTATATCGGCCAGCATTTCATGGGTCAGCTTTTCCATGCGGATTTCGGTATAACGCATGGCCGCCGGCGCATCCCCGTCCACAGAGCCGAAATTGCCCTGCCCGTCCACCAAAAGGTAGCGCATGGAAAAATCCTGCGCCATACGCACTATGGTGTCGTAAATGGCCGAATCGCCGTGCGGGTGCAGCCGGCCCATCACGTCGCCGACTATGCGCGCCGATTTTTTGTGCGGCAGATTCCAGTTGTTCTTCATATCGTGCATGATATACAGCACGCGCCTGTGCACGGGTTTCAGGCCGTCGCGCACATCGGGCAGCGCACGGCCGACGATTACGCTCATAGCATAATCAAGGTAACTCCGCCGCATTTCCTCTTCAAGGCTGACGGGGATGGTTTCTTTGGCGAAATGGTGGTCGTTGCGGACAGTTGCGTCGGTCATATCCTTGCCTGGCTTGGGAAAATAAAAACACATAATTTTAACATACCGCCCGGTTAATTTAAACGAATGCCCAAGGCGGCCGGAAACGTGCCAAACCCGTCCCGCCCCCGCGCCCCGGCCCGGCCTTTTCCTCACACAAATTGTGGATAACTTGCTTTTCAAACCGGATTTGGCGAAAATTTCCTTATAAAAATCATAAGGTAGATAATTGATGATTAAAAAATAGTCAGTCATTAGGCCGCCGCCGCAACCTCCTTATCCGTCAAGCAATTACCCCAATCCGCCCGCCTGCGGAAAACGGCCGCCCGTAGTAAAATCCCGCTTTTCCCCATTGGACCACCCATGCCCCCCCGTCTAACCTCCTGCCATATTTTCTGCACCGTCATAGACAATTTCGGCGATATAGGCGTCAGTTGGCGGCTGGCCCATATCCTGCGCCGCGAATTGGGCTGGCAAATCACCTTGTGGCTGGACGATGAGGCCGCCCTGCGCCAAATCGCCCCCGGCCTCCCGCCCCCGCCCTGCACCCACGGGCAAATCGCCGTCCGCCGCTGGCGGGAGGGACTGGCCCCGCCCGATTGGGGACAGGTGCAGCCCCCCGACGTGGTTATCGAAACCTTCGGCTGCCGCCTGCCCCGCGCCGTGGAAAAGGCCATAGGGGAAAACCGCGCCCTGTGGCTCAATTGGGAATATTTGAGTGCCGAGGAATGGGCATCGGCCATGCACGGCAAGCCCTCGCCCCAGGCGGACGGCACGCCTAAATACTTTTGGCTGATGGGCTTTGACCAACGCGGCGGCGGGCTGTTGCGCGAACGGGATTACGCCCTGCGCTGCGGTTTTGACGGGGATGCCCTGCGCCGCCGTTTGAAGTTGCCGCCCAAAACCTCCCCCGAGTGGCTGGTGTTCGGTTATTGCAGCCCGGTTTGGGCGGATTGGCTGCACGCCTGGCGCGACATGGGGCGGCCGCTCACCCTGCTGCTGGCCGGACACCAGGCCGCCGACAGTTTGAAGCAAAGCGGCGCGCTGCCCGGCGGCTGCCTGCGGCAGGACGGGGATGTCTTTGAAACCGGCTGCGTGCGCCTGGTCAAAATCCCCTTTGTGCCGCAGGAGGACTTCGACCGCCTGCTTCATTTGGCGGACGGCCTGATTGTGCGCGGGGAAGACAGTTTCGTCCGCGCCCAATTGTCGGGCAGGCCTTTTTTTTGGCATATTTATCCGCAGGAAGGCGGGGCGCATTTGGACAAGCTCGCCGCTTTCTGGCAGCAGGCCTATTTGCATTATCCCAAAGAGGTAATCGCGGCGCATAGGGATTTGTCGGCCGAATTGAACGGCGCGGCCAGGTTGGACGGGCGGGAAAGGCTGAACGCATGGCAAACTCTGTGGATGCATATGCGGCTTTGGCAAAACGGGGCGCAGGCATGGCGGCAATACCTCTTCGGCCAGCAGACGGCGGCGGAAAGGCTAGCCAGCTTTATCAAAGACCGTTAAAATGGCGCGTTTTTCCGTATGCCCCGCCTGCGGACC
>JAUMUU010000172.1 GCA_030530545.1 Neisseria sp.
CATCACCACCTGCCCGGCCTGTATGCAGGGTTTGAGCCGCTACGAAGAAGACAACGACATCAAGGCCGACTACATCGTCATCGAGATGGCGCGCGGCATCTTGGGCGAAAGCTGGCAGGACGATTTCGTGCAAAAAGCGAAAAACGGCGGCGTGGAGCAAGTGCTGCTGTAAGGGCTGCCCCGCCGGAAACGAAAACGCGGGCAAGGCCGTCTGAAAGCCAAATTGGTTGTTCAGACGGCCTTGCCCGCGATTAACACTTTAAAACCCCAAAAAAACATCCCCTTATTACAAAAACAACACTAAAGCAAAAAAATACCAATCAATCTTGATTCCATTTGTAAGAAATATTCAAACCCTGTTAAGATTTGTCCTCATATTTTTTACTTGCACACAACAACCCCGATTCCGCCGCCCGATTAAAGGGCCGGCCTCAACCATTAAGGAAAAATGATGAAAAAACACACACTGGCCTTACTGCCGCTGGCATTGGCCGGCGCATTCGCACACGCGGACGACACTGCGGCCGAAAGCGGCGAACTCGAAACCGTCTACGTAACCGCCGAAAAACAACTGCAGCAATCGCTGGGCGTATCGCGCATTTCCGCCCAAGACATAGACAAACGCCCCGCCGTAAACGACATATCCGAACTGGTCCGCACCATGCCGGGCGTAAACCTCACCGGCAACACCGCCACCGGCCAGCGCGGCAACAAACGCCAAATCGACCTGCGCGGCATGGGTCCGGAAAACACCCTCATCCTGATAGACGGCAAACCCGTAACCTCACGCAATTCCGAACGCATCAGTATGCGCGGCGAGCGCAACACGCGCGGCGACAGCAACTGGGTTCCCGTTGAAGAAATCGAATCCATCACCGTCCTGCGCGGACCTGCCGCCGCCCGCTACGGCTCGGGCGCGATGGGCGGCGTGGTGAACATCGTAACCAAAAAAGTTACCAACCAATTCAAAGGCCAAATCAACCTCTACGCCAACCAGCCCCAAGACAGCAAAGAGGGCAAAACCCGCCGCATGGGCTTCAACCTGAGCGGCCCCATAGTCCAAGACAAACTGGGCTTCCGCGTTTACGGCAACCTGAACAAAACCGATGCCGATGCCGCCGACATCAACGCGGGGCGCGGCAACGACGCGGCCGCCGGCGTGGAGGGCGTGCGCAACAAAGACATAGCCGGACGGCTGCAGTGGAAAATCACCCCCTCGCAAACCTTGGTGCTGGACAGCAGCTACAGCCGCCAGGGCAACATCTACAACGGCGACACCCAAAACAGCGTCCTGCACCCGGCCAATGCCGCACTGGTGCGCGAACTGGCCGCCAACAAGGCCGAAACCGCCCGCCTCTACCGTTCCTCCTACTCGCTTACCCATGACGGCGCATGGGAATGGGGCGACACCAAAAACATCATCAGCTACGAGCGCACCACCAACAGCCACCTGCCCGAAGCCCTGGGCGGCGGCCCCGAGGGCAGCTACAACGGCCGCAACTTCGTCCAAAGCCGTTTGAAAAACCTGCGCCTATCCAGCGAGGCCAACATCCCCTTCAAATGGGGCGTGGACAACGTATTGACCATAGGCGCGGAATTTACCGACAGCAAACTGGACGACCCCGATTCCAACAAACAAGGCTTCACCGACCAAGGGCGCACAGACGTATTCAGCGGCATTTCCGCCAACCGCGGCGGCAAAAACTCCCAACGCAACTGGGCGCTTTACGTGGAAGACAACATCTCCCTGACCGGCAGCACCCAACTCATCCCCGCCCTGCGCTTCGACCACAACAGCCACAGCGGCGGCAACTGGAGTCCCGGCCTGAACTTCTCGCAGAAAATCGGCGAAAACTGGCTGATTAAAGGCGGCATCGCCCGCGCCTACAAAGCCCCCAACCTCTACCAGACCAGCCCCGACTTCATCCTCTACACGCGCGGCAACGGCTGCCCGATATACACCCTGGGACGGAACTTCCGCTGCTACTACATGGGCAACGCCAACCTGAAACCCGAAACCAGCATCAACAAAGAAATAGGCGCGGAGTTCCTGAAAAACGGCTGGCAGGCATCGGCCACCTACTTCCACAACGCCTACCGCAACAAAATCGTCATAGGCGACACCGCCATAGCCGTGAGCAACATAGGCAACTGGCTGCTGCAGTGGACCAACAGCCCCAAAGCCACCGTATCGGGCTTCGAAGGCAACCTGGTCATCCCCCTGCACGACAAACTAAAGTGGAGCAACAACTTCACCTATATGCAAAAATCGGAAGACTTCCAAGGCAACCCGCTGTCCATGATACCCAAGCACACCATCAACAGCACCCTGGCCTTCACCCCCAACGAACGCTTTGATGCCAACCTGACCTTCACCCACTACGGCCGCATCAAACCGCGCAGCGTCGCCATCAACCGCACCGAAAGCAGCGGCCTGTCCCAAACCGAGGTCGGCAGCTACGGCCTCTGGGGCATCAACGCGGGCTACAACTGGAACAAACGGATAGCCGTTCGCGGCGGCATCAGCAACCTGTTCGACAAAAAAATCTACCGCACCGCAAGCGGCGCACAGAGCTTCAACGAACACGGCCGCGCCTTCTACACCAGCCTGAAAGTATCCTTCTAAACGGGATTTGCAAAAAAAACCGCCCGAAAACGCCTTTACGGTTTTCGGGCGGTTTTTTTGCCCGCCGCCGGACAACACCCCGCCCCATATGGATATTCCTA
>JAUMUU010000044.1 GCA_030530545.1 Neisseria sp.
AGCGCAACCTTGCCAAGGTTGAGGTCGCGAGTTCGAGACTCGTTTCCCGCTCCAAGTTAAGACAAGTTGTTTCCTGGCAAACAACTTTTTTCTTATGGCGGGATAGCAAAGGGGTTATGCAGCGGATTGCAAATCCGTCTACGCCGGTTCGAGTCCGACTCCCGCCTCCATCAAACACATCTTCAAAGTTCTACGGCGGGGTGGCAGAGCGTTTATGCGATAGGGGGTGCAACCCCTATATAGGCCGGTTAAAGTCCGCGCCCCCGCCTCCAATCAAAATATTCTGTTTGTCGGAATATTTGCCCGGGTGGTGAAATTGGTAGACACAACGGACTTAAAATCCGTCGCCCCTAATACGGGTGTACCGGTTCGATTCCGGTTCCGGGCACCACTGATAATCTTCAAATTGACTTATCCTTATCCCGTTTCAGCCTTCCATTCATCGGTCGTATCCGGTGAAATGATAGCGGATTAACCTGCAACAATGCCGTGGCGAAGGCTGTTGGGTTAATCCGCTATTTTTCTTGAAATTCCTCCGTCTTTAGGAGGAGAAAACGAAAGCCCGTATGTCGGACGAAGATTTATTTTGTGTGCGAGGTTTCTACGCCCGCGTTTATTTCGCCATACATTTGGCTGTTCCCGCCCGAGGGCGTGGTGGCGCAGGCGGCCAGGCTCAATAAGACAAGCAGGTTGGGAATAAGGTATTTCATCATTGTTTCCTAATGGTTGGAACACGGCTTGGGGTGCAACTGTTATGCCCATGGGTTTTGGCATGTGCCGCGTCATGTTAGTCCTTTCCCAGCAGTCTGTCCAGTTGCCGTATGTGCGGGGCGATGGAGGGGTCGTAGTCCAGAGCCTCAAACGGGGCTGTAATTTTATGGCGGCCTTGTTGTTTGAGTTGTACCGCCAGCCTGACGGATGCGTCCAGTGTTTGTTTTTGTTCGCGCTTGAAGAAGAAGCCCGCATGTTCATTCAGTATTTCGCAACAGCCCATGTTGTCGGACAAAACGACGCGTGTGCCGCACAATACGGATTCTACGCCGACCAGGCCGAAGGGTTCGTAGAGTGAGGCCATGATGGTGTAGTCGGCCGCGCGGTAGAGTTCGGCCATGTTGTCGCAAAAGCCGAGTTCCTGCACGTTTTTCATAGGGCGGGGCAGGGGTGAGCCGGCTACGGCCAGCCGGACGGGAAGTTGGGTTTGTTCGAAAAATTCCGCCAATAAATCCAATCCTTTGCGCTTGTGGCCGGTGGATGGGAACAGGAAGACGGTTTCGTCTTCATGCCAGCCGTGGCGGCGGCGGGCGGCGGCGGTTGTGTCGGGCAGGGGGAAAAAGCGTCCGGTGTCGGCCGGCGGGTAAACGGTGTGGATTTTTTCGGCCGGTATTTGGTATAGCCCCGTCAGTTCGCGCTTCATTATTTCGGAATGCGCCATGATGGTTTTGGCGGTGGCGTAATTGCTGCGGTTGCGGCGTATGGCCAGCCTGTCTATCAGGTTGGGTTTGCGCCCCATGGCCTGCAAATAGCCCAGGTGGTTGCCGCCGCAGATGAAAACGTCTGCATGGTCGGCCGGGTTGCAGGCTATCAGGTATTCGTCGGCGCGGCGGACGCGGTCGAGCTGGCGGGCAAAGAAAAACGGCCGGAGTTTTTTCGGGATTATTTTTTGGTTGACGAGGACGGGTTTGATGTGGCGGTAAACGGGCAGCGCGGTGTCGAATTTGGCGGCATATACGGTGATTTCCCGCCCCTGGGCGGCCATTTGCCCCACCAGGTCGAAGGTGTAGCTTTCCATGCCGCCGCCGCCGCGAAATACGTTGATGCTGATGGCGGTGTTTTTCATTGTCGTTCCTTTGGTGGTTTGGGGCGGGACGGATGGATTTTACCTGAATTTTTTTTGAAAGGCCGTCTGAAAGCCGTGGTTTGACGGCGGATTTGACGCTCAATAATCGGGCAATACCGCCTGATTCAGGGGTTTGCCGGCCGCATCTTTGGCCGACAGGCGGGGTTGGCCCTTCAGCGGCCAGTTGATGCCGATTTCGGGGTCTTTCCACAACAGGCTGTGTTCGGCTTGGGGGTTGCGGTAGTCGGTGCATTTGTAGGCGATTTCGGCCGTGTTGCTCAAAACATAAAAGCCGTGGGCGAAGCCTTCCGGTATCCACAGTTGGCGTTTGTTTTCCGCCGACAGGACGACCCCCGCCCATAGGCCGAAGGTAGGCGAGCCTTTGCGTATATCGACGGCGACGTCGAATATTTCCCCGACGACGGCGCGTACCAGTTTGCCTTGCGGTTTCGGGGTTTGGTAGTGCAGGCCGCGCAATACGCCTTGGACGGATTGGGAGTGGTTTTCCTGCACGAAGGTGCGGTCGCAGACTTCGGCCCTGAACCATCCGTCGCGGAAGGTTTCCATAAAAAAGCCGCGCTCGTCATAGGAAACCTGCGGTTCTATGATTTTGACTTCGGGGATGACGGTGGCGGTGATGTTCATTTTGTGTCCAGGGCAGCCGTCTGCCTGAAAAAATCAGGTAAAACTGCGCTTGATTTTCGGATTGCGGATGACAACGGCACCGGGTATCTCTATGCGCCGTTCGGGTTCTTCATATGATTCGGCGCGGATGTCCAAGGTCAGCGCGTTATCGTCGGCCGCCAATATTTCCACGCGTATGTTTTCCAAACCCCCGTGTTCGAAATAATAAAGATTGGTCAGATTTTCACCGCGTACATAATCATAACCTTCCTTTTGTTCCAATACGCGGCCCGCGTGCAAATCAAGGGCGTTTTCGGGCAGGACGGCGGCGGCCTCGATATTGACATGGTCGGGTGCGAAATAGTCCGGATCGCCTTCAGGAGGCTGCAGGCGCATGTCCAGATACAGCAAAAATTCCCATACGCCCCCGTCTTGATAAAGGTTATATTCGGCGGTTTCAACAGAGTAGGCCGATGTCGCGCCGTCGGGTTCGCGTATGAGGCAGACGGTTTGAGGGGTTGCCACGATATAATTTCCATTAAGCGCCAAGGCCGTTTAAAGACATTCAGACGGCCTTGCCCGTGTTATTCAAAACGCCAAACCGGGACACCATTGCCCCGCCCGGCCACAATCGCTACAAAGGCCGCACTTCCAGGCCGAACATACGGCGGGCGGTATTGAGCATCTGGCAGCTGAAGCCCCACTCATTGTCATACCAGGCAAACACCTTGACCATATTGCCGTCCACCACCTTGGTCAGCGTCGAATCAAAAGTGCTGGCCTGCGTGGTATGATTAAAATCCATAGACACCAAAGGCAGCTCATTATAAGCCAGCACGCCTTTGAGTTCGTTTTCAGACGCTTCCTTCAAAAAACCGTTCACCTCCTCCACACAAGTATCGCGGGCGGCGACAAAACTCAAATCGACCAGCGACACATTGACCGTAGGCACACGTATGGCCAGCCCGTCCAATTTGCCCTTCAATTCCGGCAACACCAGGCCCACGGCCTTGGCCGCACCGGTTTTGGTAGGAATCATATTTTCCACACCGCTGCGGGCGCGGCGCAGGTCCTTATGCCGCACATCGGTAACGGTTTGATCGTTGGTCAGCGCGTGAATGGTGGTCATCACCCCCTTCACTATGCCCAGCCTGTCGCTCAACACCTTGGCCAGCGGCGCTAGGCAGTTGGTGGTACAAGAGGCATTGGAAACCACCGTCATCTCATCGGTAATCACATGATCGTTCACACCATAAACGACAGTCGCATCGACATCCGCCTCGCCGGGGGCGGAGATTAGCACTTTCTTCGCACCGCTTTCCAAATGCACATTGGCCTTAGACTTACTGGTAAACGCACCGGTACATTCCATCACCAAATCGACCTCCAAATCCCGCCACGGCAGCTCGGCCGGATTGCGGGTGGAAAAAAACGGGATTTTACGGCCGTTGATAATCAAATGAGTGGCATCGTGGGAAACATCGGCGTTAAAGCGGCCGTGCACAGTATCGAACTTGGTCAGATGGGCGTTGGTTTCCAGGCTGCCGCTGGCATTGACGGCCACAATTTCCAATTGCCCTTGCAGATTATAATCATAAATAGCGCGCAGAACCTGGCGGCCTATGCGCCCGTAGCCGTTGATGGCGACTTTGATGCCCATGGAGAAATTCCTTTTGCTCGGATAGGTTTGTGAAAAGTTCAAACGGCGCGGATTATAACAAATTGTAGTTTGAAGTAGTCAAGGCCGGAAGCGGGGCAAAAAAATGCCACCTATTGTTACATAGGTGGCCAAACACATTACGGGGAAAACGTCTTACTCACTTACTTGCTGGGAAGCAAGTATCTATCAGACGAAACGGATGATATCGGATGGTGAGGGCCTTGTCGGAAAAAATAAATAAACGGATTAATTTTTTGATAAATGGTGGTAGGGGAAGGCATACCTGCGCGCACCGGGCGTGCCGCGCGGCTGCCCGCGCCTTTACTTATAGTGGATTATAGTAGATTAAAATAAAAATGAGACAAGACAGCAACGAGAGCCGTGTACGGATAAGCGGATACGGCCGCCGGGCCAATATGGGCGGGCAAAAAAAAATACCATCTATACCAAGGGGAAGCATAGATGGCCAAACACATTACGGGGAAAACGTCTTACTCACAAACCTGCTTGGGGAAGCAGGTGTCTCTCAGACGCTTCGCATGATAATCCAAACTTTTTTGCAAATAAGAAAAAATAAATAAACGGTTAAAAAAAAGTATAAACGGTAGGTTTATTTTTGCACTTCCGGGACAATGAAACGCCATCCCCCGACAGGCAGATCCTCGGCCTGCCAGTCGCCGAACTGCAGGCGGTGCAGGCGTTCCACACGGTTTCCGGCGGCGGCGACCATGCGTTTTACCTGGTGGTATTTGCCCTCGGTCAGGGTTAGCAGCAAGGTGTGCGGGTCGGACAAAACGGCATGGTCGGCACAAACCGTTTCATCCTCGTCATGCAGCAATACGCCGTTTTTCAGGCTTTGGCACAGTTCGTGTCCGGCGGGGTGCTTCAAAGTGGCGCGGTAGAGTTTGCCGATTTTGTGTTTCGGCGAGGTTGCGCGGTGGTTGAAGCCCCCGTCGTTGGTAATCAGGATAACGCCGGTGGTGTCGGCATCCAGGCGGCCGACCGCCTGCATGCCTATGTTGCGCATATGGTCGGGGAACAGGCTGAATATGCTGGGGTAGTCGCGCGGCCTGTGCGATGTTTCGTAGCCGGCGGGTTTGTTTAGGATTATGTAGAAGTAGGGCAGGGGGACGACGGTTTTTTCTTCCCCGCATATCCGCATACTGCGGACTTCGGCCGGGTTGATTTCGGCCTTTTGGCCGGTTTGAATCCGGCCGTTGATTTCTACGTTGCCGCCGGCTATCAGTGCCAGGCACTGTTTGCGGCTGGCCAGGCCTTGTGCCTGCAGGTATTTGAACAGTTGCATGGGTGGGTATGGGGGTGGGTTGTAACGGTTTATTTTGACAGGCCGCACGGAAAAATCAAAATAAAAAAACGCCCCCGGGTTACAGGGGCGCAAAAGGAACACAAACCACTACCAAAACTGTTGCTATCCGGCCATGCTTTGCAGGCGTTCCGCTGCCGGATAAAGCGCGCGTTGCAGCAATTGCGGCGACAACGCGGCATCATATTTGTCGCTGATGCTCAGATGCCCTTGCTCGGGGCAGAGTTCCAACAGGCGGCATGGGCCGTCAAAGTCGGAAGATTGCCTGCAGCGGCGCTGCAATACGGCACAGGCATCTTGATATACACATTCTTTACAGGAAACTTCCCGTGTGCGGCCTATCCAGCTCAGGCGGATGTCCGCCTCCTCGTCCTCAATCAGGACAATGCCGTTTTGTTTGTCCAATGCGGGGCATTGTTCGGGGACGGCAAAGTAATAGTGTCCGTCCAGATGGGCGTAGGTGCTGCTGAACACGGCGGTTTCGTCTGTATTTTCGGTTTGCGGCAGGGCGAACCAGGACGAAGTTGTTTGCTGGTGCAGCTGCAAAATATCCAAGGCAAAGAGTTTGAACATTGGTTCGGGCATTTTTTCCTCCTTCCCCGCGATGCCGTCGGCGGCAAGGCCGTCTGTTTCGATGGGCGCATATTAGCAAGGTTTGAAATACAAATCAAATGATAATTATTATTATTTGTTGTTTTATTTTGCATCTATTTGAAATATATAAAAATTAATTTTGCACAAAAAATCGCTGCGGGGTGTTTTGTTGGGTGCGGAAGCGGAAAAATGCTTGTTTTAATGAGTATGCATCACGTTCGGCCGCGTTGCCGCCCGGCGCGGCGGGGAAGGTCCCGGGGGGCGGTAAGTTGGCGCATGATGGGTTAAAATGGCGGCCGTTTTGATTGGTATTGCGGAAAGATATGACATACGAACGCCAGATTGTTTTGGATACGGAAACCACGGGGCTTTATGCCGACCGGGGCGACCGTTTGGTGGAATTTGCCGGCATAGAGATGAAAAACCGGCAGCTGACGATGAACAACCTGCATTTGTTTGTTCACCCGCAACGCGATATCCCCGAGGAGGCTGCGGCGGTCCACGGCATTACTTTGGACAAGCTGGAGGCGGAAAACGCGCCGCCTTTCGAGGCCGTGGGGCAGAGGATTGCGGATTTTTTGCGCGGGGCGGAGCTGATTATCCACAATGCGCGTTTCGATGTGGGTTTTTTGGATATGGAATTTGCCCGCATGGGGCTGCCCGGTATAAGGGAATTGGGCTGCAAGGTTACGGACACGCTGGCCCTGGCCAAGGAAAAACTGCCCGGGAAAAAGGTAAGTTTGGATGCTTTGTGCGGCCATTTGGGCGTGGACCGCAGCAGGCGTGTGTTGCACGGGGCTTTAATCGACTGCGAGTTGCTGGCCGAGGTGTATTTGGCCATGACGCGGCAGCAGTTCGACCTGATGGAGGGGGACGGGGGCGAAAACCGTGCCTTGGCGGCACAGGCGCGGCCGGCCTCTTTGCCTGTGCGCCAGGGCGGGCTGGTGGTTTTGGCGGCCGATGAGGGCGAGTTGGCGGAACATGAGGCTTATCTGGCCGGTTTGGAGAAGGGCGGCGGCTGCCTTTGGCTGCGGGGGCGGCAGGAATGAGCCGCCGAAATGTCGCGCTGATTCCCGCCGCCGGGGCGGGGACGCGCTTTGGCGCGGGCAGGCCCAAGCAGTATGTCGAAATCAGAGGTAAGACGGTGTTGCGGCATACTGTGGATATTTTCCTGCGCCATCCTTTGATTGATGCGGTGGCGGTGGTTTTGTCGCCCGATGATGTTTTGTTTCGGGATGAGTTTGCCTGCGGGAAGAAGCCGGTGGTTTTGCGCTGCGGCGGGGAAACAAGGGCGCAAACGGTACGCAACGGGGTGTCTGCTTTGTTGGAAGGCGGCTTGGCGGCCGGTACGGATAATATCCTCGTTCATGATGCCGCCCGATGCTGCCTGCCGCCCGACGCGCTGACCAGGCTGGTCATGGAGGCGGGCGGGGCGGCGCAAGGGGGTATTTTGGCCGTGCCGGCCGCCGATACGCTCAAACGCGCCGAGGGCGGGCGCATAGCAGAAACCGTGCCACGCGCCGGTTTGTGGCAGGCGCAAACGCCGCAGCTTTTTCAGGCGGCCTTGCTGCGCCGGGCCTTGTCGGCGGCCGGCCTTGACGGCATTACCGATGAGGCTTCTGCGGTGGAAAGGCTGGGCATCCGGCCGCTGTTGGTGATGGGCGATACGCGCAATTTGAAGCTGACGCTGCCTCAGGATGAGTTTATTGTAAAATTGTTGCTGCGTGCCGTTTGATGGCGGTTTTTTGAACCATAAGGGAAATCGCATGTTTCAACACTACCGCCCTGAAGGGCGGGGTTTCAACCGTTAAGGAAATTTTGATGAACAGGAAGATGCTGCTGTTGAAGGCGGTCGCGGCAATCGTTCTGACCGTATTGGTATTTGTGTTTTACCGCAAGGAGGGCGATGACGGGCTGCATTATTTCCTGATTGTGTTTGCGGTGCATTTTGCGGCAGACTGCCTGGAACGTTATGGCAACAGGAAGGCCTTGGCGGCTTTTTATGCCGACAAAGAAGCCGCCTATGCCTGGCTGGCGCAAAACCTGACGGGAAGCCGGGTTGAGGATTTGAAACTCGTCCGCCGGCATTTCAAGCTGCCCCTGGCGGCGGCGGTCGAGGTTTTGGACGAATACCGCCGGGCAGGCGGCCGGTCCGATATGGCGGCTTAGTTTAAGGTATCAGAAGGTTTTTCATGTTTCAACGCACAGGGCCGCATATAAGGCGCAGCCCCGTGTGTCGCCCTGATTCGGAAGGGGTTGCGCCCCTCCCGAACAAACCCGAATCCTACCGCCGCTAAGGACGGGGGGTTCAACCATTAAGGAAATTTTGATGAATATCCGTATCGGGCAGGGTTATGATGTCCACCAATTGGTTTCGGGCCGCGATTTGATTCTCGGCGGTGTGAAGATTCCGTTTGAAAAAGGCCTTTTGGGGCATTCCGATGCGGACGCGCTGCTGCACGCCCTTACCGACGCGCTGTTGGGTGCGGCCGGGCTGGGCGACATAGGCAGCCACTTCCCCGACACCGCCGCCGAATTTGCAAACGCCGACAGCCGCGTGCTGCTGCGTAGGGCTTATGGGGCGGTGAGGGCGGCAGGCTGGAGGGCGGTCAATGCCGATACCACGGTTATCGCGCAAAAACCCAAACTCGCGCCGCATATCCCGGCCATGCGCGCCAATATCGCCGCCGATTTGGGGCTGTCGGAGGATTGCGTGAACATTAAGGGCAAAACCAACGAAAAGCTGGGTTATTTGGGCAGGGCGGAGGCGATAGAGGCTCGGGCGGCGGTATTGCTGGTGCGGGATGAGGGCGTTTCGGGCGGCCTTTAAAAGACGGCCTGTTTCGGATATGATGAAGGCTGAACATTTTTTTACACAAAGGGAGCAAATGATGGCAGCACAGGAAGATTTGAAGCGCATGGCCGGCGAAAAGGCGGTGGAATTTGTGCCGGAAAACGAATATATCGGCATAGGCACGGGTTCGACGGTCAATTATTTTATCAAAGCCCTGTCGGCCAGCGGCAAGGCGGTCAAGGGCGCGGTCAGCAGCTCGAATGCGACTTCCGCGCTGTTGAAGCAATACGGCATTCCCGAGGTAACCTTGGGCGACGTGGTTTCTTTGGCGGTCTATATAGACGGCGCGGACGAGGTGAACCACACGCTGCAGATGATTAAGGGCGGCGGCGGCGCATTGTTGAGGGAAAAAATCGTCTCTACCGCAGCGGAAAAGTTTATCTGCATTGCGGACGAAAGCAAATATGTCGCCAGGCTGGGCCATTTCCCGCTGCCGGTGGAGGTGATTCCGTCCGCCCGTTCGCTGGTGGCGCGCCAGTTGCTGAAATTGGGCGGCGAATCCGAACTCAGGGTGGGTTTTGTTACCGACAGCGGCAATGAGATTTTGGATGTTTCGGGTTTGGATTTGTCCAAGCCTTTGAGTATGGAAGACCAAATCAATAAAATCACCGGCGTGGTCGAAAACGGCCTGTTCGCCCATGAGGCGGCCGATGTGCTGATATTGGGGCGCGCAGGCGGGGCGGAAGTGATTAAGATAGGTGTGTAGCTAACAGGGTGTGCGGCAGTGCCGCCCCTGTCGCCAAAACCGGAAAATGCCCGCAAGGCGTAGGGCTTTGCGGGTATTTCAATGCGGCAGATTAAGGTTAAGGCGGCCTCGGCGGGAATCCGGCCTGCAGGATGGGACGGCGGTTTGGCTTCAAACCGGGGTTGTGCGGGTCTGCCGCCTTGTTTTATTGTTATTTTAATCCACTATATTAAGCATAAATGCAGATTTTGTATCGGAAATAAAGGATTATGCCCTCTCAAAAGAAAATCTGGCTGGCGGGAGCCGCCGTTTTGTTCAGCCTTTTGGGTTTGCCGGAGGGCAGCCCGGTCCGGCGCATGGCCGCCGAAATCATCAATGTTGTCTCGGGCGGGAAGGCGGCGCGGGCGGAAAAGGGCGGGCAATACGGCGGCGTGGTGGTGGATGTGCATGACGGCGACACGGTGCGCGTGAAGGACGGGGACGGCCGCGAGCATAAAATCCGCCTGGCCTATATAGACGCGCCCGAACTGGGGCAGGCGTTTGGCAAGGACAGCCGCGACCTTTTGCGCGGGCTGGTGTTGGAGAAGGATATTACCGTCCGCGTAAGCGATATAGACCGCTACGGCCGGGAAGTGGCGCAGTTGGAGGCGGGCGGCCGCAATATTAATTTGGAACAGATTGAAAACGGCGCGGCCTGGCATTATGCCTCCATTGCCAAAAGGCAGCAGGACCGCTCGTCCTTCGACCGGTACGCCCGGGCCGAAGCGCAGGCCAAGGCGGCGCGGCGCGGATTGTGGGCGGGCAAGAACCCCGTTGCGCCTTGGACTTTCCGCAAGCAGAAAAAGGCCCGCTGAACCCGTGTTTGAATATATAGGACTGCATTTGATTTTATGAAGCCGGAAAATGTCAGGGAAATGTTTGCCCGTTGGCGCGCCGCCAATCCCCATCCCAAAACCGAACTCAATTATTCTTCCCCTTTCGAATTGCTGATTGCGGTGCTGCTGTCGGCGCAATCTACCGACAAAGGTGTGAACAAGGCCACTGCGGGCCTGTTTGCGGCCGCCGACAATCCTAAGGCCATGTTGGATTTGGGGGTGGACGGGGTGGTTTCCCATATCAAGACTATAGGGCTGTATCAGGCCAAATCCAAACACATTATCGAAACCTGCCGCATTTTGTTGGACAGGCACGGCGGGCAGGTGCCGCAGACGCGCGAGGAGTTGGAAGCCCTGCCCGGCGTGGGGCGCAAAACCGCCAATGTGGTGTTGAACACGGCCTTCGGCCGGCCGGTCATGGCGGTGGACACGCATATTTTCCGCGTCAGCAACCGTATGAACCTTGCCCCGGGCAAGAATGTGCGCGAGGTGGAGGACAGGCTGTTGAAGGTGGTTCCGGAGGAGTTTTTGTTGGACGCGCACCATTGGTTGATTTTGCACGGCCGCTATATTTGCAAGGCGCAAAAGCCGCTGTGCAGGCAATGCGGTGTCCGCGATTTGTGCGAATATGCGGACAAAACCCCCGTTCTTTGACCAATCTAAGCCTGGTGGTTTGAATTATTAAGGAAATTTTATGAAGGCGGCCAAACGCTATCCTTTTTTGAAACTGCAGCGGCGGCGTTTCGCGCTGCATTTCGACAATCAGTCTTCCGCAGGCGGCCTGCCGTCCGAGCGCGATTTTTACCGTTGGGCGTGGCAGGCGGTCAAGCTGCGTTACCGCCGCGCCGATATTTCCCTGCTGCTTTTGGACGAGGAGCCGGCCCGTATCTGCAACCGCGATTACCGGGGCAAGGATTATGCCACCAATGTGTTGAGTTTCGCGCTGGACGAGGGCGAGGCGGTGTTTCATCCCGCTTTGTCGGAAGGGCTGCACGGTGATTTGGTCATCTGCCCGCAAGTGGTGTTCAGGGAGGCGGCCGAACAGGGCAAGCAGCCCGGGCAGCATTTCGCCCATCTCACCATACACGGGGTTTTGCATCTGATGGGCTACGATCATTTGGATGATGATGAGGCTGTGGAGATGGAAAGCCTTGAAATCCGCCTGTTAAATCAGTTAGCATACCCCGACCCATATTCACAGGACGAACGATAATGGACGACAGCCCGTCTAAACCCAATTTTTTCGAACGTGTGTTGAGCCGTTTTTATGGCGATGCCCCCGATTCTGTCCAAGGTGTGCGCGATTTGCTGCGTAGGGCGCATGGGCGGGATGTTTTTGATGCGGATACTTTGTTGCGCCTGGAAAAGGTGTTGGATTTTGCCGAACGCGAGGTGCGCGATGTGATGATTACCCGTTCGCAGATGAGTGTTATTAAGTCTGCCGACAGTTTGGAGCGCATTGTTTCTTATGTGTCCGATACCGCCCATTCGCGCTTTCCGGTTATAGACGGCGACAAGGACAGTGTTTTGGGTATTTTGCACGCCAAGGATTTGTTGAAATATGCTTTTAATCCGGAACAGTTTAATTTGGAGCAGTTGCTGCGGCCGGCCTGTTTTGTGCCTGAAAGCAAGCCGCTGAACGCGCTGTTGAAGACTTTCCGCGAGCAGCGCAGCCATATGGCCCTGGTGATAGACGAATACGGCGGTACGGCGGGGCTGGTAACTTTGGAAGACGTTATCGAGCAGATTATCGGCGATATTGAGGATGAGTTTGACGAGGATGATTCGGCCGACAATATTTTCGCCGTTTCGCCCGAACGCTGGCGGGTGAAGGCCGTTACCGAAATCGAGGACATCAATGCTTTTTTCGGCACGGATTACCGCAGTGAGGAAGCCGATACTATAGGCGGGCTGGTGATTCAGGAATTCGGCCGCCTGCCTGTGCGCGGTGAAAAAATCGTTATTGCGCCGCTGCAGTTTACCGTGGCCAGAACCGATAACCGCAGGCTCAATACTTTGATGGTGATGCGGGTGAAGTAGGGCGGCTTAGTCGAAGCGTTTGCAGCGTATGGCGCGGTCTTCGCAAAACATGGCCGAGGTTTCGGCGTTGCAGGCGCGGCGCACTTTGCCGCGGGCAATGCCTTCGTTGCGGTCGGCGGCTTCGAAGGTTTTTTGGAAGGGTGTGATGCTGCATAGGTATACTGTCCTGCCGCTGCGGTAGGCCGTGCCGCCGTCGTGTTCCAATACGGCGATGCGCTGTTCCAAATCGGCTATCCGTGCTTCCAGGGCGGTAATGCGTTCTTCGGCTGTGGCGGCGGTTGATGTGGCGGCAGCCCAGGCCAGACAGGCTAAAAGGATGGTTTTTTTCATCAGAGTTCCTTAATGGTTTAAAAGGGTGCGCCGAATCGGCAAGGCCGTCTGAAAACCCGTTTTTCGGTGTTCAGACGGCCTTTTTCGGTTTTTTCAACCCAAACGCTTAGTTTTTATCCTGGTCTACCAATTTGTTTTTGGCTATCCAAGGCATCATGGAACGCAGTTGCGCGCCGACTTTTTCGATGGGGTGGTCGGCGGTCAGGCGGCGGCGGGCGGTCATGCTCGGATAGTTGGTCGCGCCTTCCAAGATGAACATTTTGGCGTATTCGCCGGTTTGGATGCGTTTGAGGGCGTTGCGCATGGCTTCGCGGGATTTGTCGTTGATGACTTCCACGCCGGTAACGTATTCGCCGTATTCCGCATTGTTGGAAATGGAATAATTCATGTTGGCGATGCCGCCTTCGTAAATCAAATCAACGATTAACTTCATCTCGTGCAGGCATTCGAAGTAGGCCATTTCGGGCGCGTAGCCTGCTTCGGTCAGGGTTTCGAAGCCGGTTTTAATCAGCTCGACCACGCCGCCGCACAACACGGCCTGTTCGCCGAAGAGGTCGGTTTCGGTTTCTTCGCGGAAGTTGGTTTCAATCACGCCGCCTTTGGTGCCGCCGTTGGCCGCCGCGTAAGACAGGGCGATGTCGCGTGCCTTGCCGCTTTTATCTTGGTAAACGGCAATCAGCGAAGGCACGCCGCCGCCTTTCAAAAATTCGCTGCGAACCGTGTGGCCGGGGCCTTTGGGCGCAACCATGACGACATCCAAATCGTCGCGAGGAACGATTTGGTTGTAGTGGACGTTGAAGCCGTGGGCGAAAGCCAATACCGCGCCCTGTTTCAGGTTGGGTTCGATTTCGTTTTTGTATACTACGGGTTGGTTTTCGTCGGGCAGCAGAATCATCACCACGTCTGCTTTTTTGGTAGCGTCGGCTACGGACAGAACTTCAAAACCAGCCGCCTGGGCTTTTTTCCAAGAACCGCCCTGGCGCAGGCCGACCACCACGTTCACGCCCGAATCTTTCAGGTTGGCGGCGTGGGCATGGCCTTGCGAGCCGTAGCCTATGATGGCGACGGTTTTGCCTTTAATCAGGGACAGGTCGGCATCTTTGTCGTAATAAACTTTCATCAAAATTTCCTTAA
>JAUMUU010000173.1 GCA_030530545.1 Neisseria sp.
CCCGCCATTCTTCGGGAGAAAGTTCCGCCAAAGGCCTGTACGCACCATCGTCATGCACGGCGAAACACAGAAACACTGGCTGCACACCATCCTGAAAAGCACCCGCATCCGCGAGCCGCGGATTAATCTGACGTTTCGGGTGATGGCGGGGCGGTAAGCGGAACGGGTTGGAAGCGCAAACGCATAAAAAGCAGCCTGCACTTCGGTTTCCAAAAGTGCAGGCTGCTTTTTATTTTTCAGGTAGCCTTTAACCGCGCCTATTTCCGTTTTTCCATCGCCATGCGCGACATTTTCAGCACGGTTTTGCGCGGCAGAAGCGGCAAAACCCAATCTGATGCAAATTTCAATTTAGCTTCGTTAAACGCCACCAATTCGCCGCGCTGCATGGCCTGATAGCCGTATTCGGCAACGGATTGGGCGGATTTGGCGTTGTTCCACGCGTCCACGTCCTGCAAACCGCCCGCCTGCACAAAACCCGTCGCCACCGCACCGGGGCAAAGGGCGGTAACGGTAACGCCGAACTCGCGCACTTCTTCGGCAACGGCCTGGCTGAACGAAGTTACATAAGCTTTGCTGGCGTAATACACCGCCTGCAACGGGCCGGGCAGAAAGGACGCGGTGGAAGACACATTCAGGATTTTGCCCGCGCGGCGTTGCACCATGCCTTGCAGGTAGAGATGGGTCAGCTCCGTCAGACTGGTGATGTTGAGCTGAATCATTTGCGTATCTTTCGCCAAATCGCGCTCAAAAAAGCGTCCGTGGCCGCCGATGCCTGCGTTGTTGATCAAAATATCGACCGTGATGCCCAAGCGTTCGGTTTCGGCGAAGATTTCCGCTGCGGCAGCAGGCTGCGTCAGGTCTTTGGCGATAACGGCGGTTTTTACGCCGTATCGGTTGCGCAACTCTTGCGCCAACGCGTCCAATTTTTCCGCCGAACGCGCCACCAAAACCAAATCGCCGCCTTGTTTGGTATGGATTTTCGCCAATTCCAAACCGATGCCGTTTGATGCGCCCGTAATCAATGCTGTTTGAGCCATGTTGTTTTTTTTCCTTGTTGTATTAAGAATGATTGGACGGTATTATCCGGCAACACAAACCAATCTAAAAGGCAAAAACAGGCTTATTTATGGTAAAAAACGGAAATCATACCGAAATCACACAAATCAGTCGGGAAGAATTGGACATCTGCCTGTTCAGCGAATTTTGGCAAAGCGGACACCCCGAAGACGAGCTGGCGCGCGCCCAGTTAGACAGCCAACACCGCTTTAACCAATATATCTGGCTGTGGATCACCGAGGGCGAATGTGCGCACCTTTTGGATTTTGAACAAATTGTGCAGAAAACAGGGGAATGGCTGCTGATACGCCCCAATCAGGTGCATCATTTTCTGTCCATGCAGGGTTGGGACGGCTGGGGGCTGTCATTTCCTGCCGAATGGCTGCCCGCCGAGCTGATGCAGGAATGGCAAAACCTTCCCTACCGCCAAAAAGTTGATGCGCCGCAGGCACAATGGCTGCTGCCTGCCTTGGCGCAACTCAAACGCTGCCGCTATGCCGACTGGCAAAACCGCAATGCCCGCCCCCTGATACAGGCGCAATTACGGGCTTTTCTCACGCTGCTCATCACGCTTTACGCGCAAAACACGCCGCCCGAAGACAGGCAGAACCTGCGCTGGCAACAGTTCAACCGGCTACTGGAACAGCATTTTTCCACGCAGCACCAAGTCGGTTTTTACGCGGAACGACTCGCATGCAGCGAAAAAACGCTGGGCACGCTCTGCCTTGCCCAAAGCGGACAGCCTGCCAAAGCCGTCATCACCGACCGCCTGCTCTTGGAAGCCAAACGCCTGCTGATCCACACGCCGCAATCCGTCAAACAAATCGCCCTGCAACTGGGTTTTGAAGAAGCCACCCACTTCAACAAATTCTTTAAAAAACAGCAAAACACCACGCCGAAAGCGTTTCGGAAAAATTATTTGGCGGCGTATGGGGATAATTGAAGGGGCGGCCAAAAAGCAGCCTGCACTTTGGAAATAGAAGTGCAGGCTGCTTTTTATTGTTTCGGCCAGCCTTCGGGCTATTCGGGCTGCCTGAAAGGCTAAGCCCCCATCAGCTTAAAACATTTCAGCAAATTTTGCAGCGACAGGGCAAACACGTCCCGCCTGCCCAATGCCTTTGCCGTCAGACCCGCCCCTTCCACCGCATTCAGCACAAATACCGCCCACTCTTCGGCGTGGATGTCTGCGGCGAGTTCGCCTTGTGTTGCGGCATGGCGGATGATTGCCGCCAGCCATTCTATTTGCAATTCAAAGTGATGCTCGGCCTGCGATTTTAAAACATCGGGCAGGTTGTTTTTGTCGGCCGCCAAAGCCGCGCACATGGGCAGTTGGCCGGGCGTGTCGGCAAACAGGGAAAAATAGGCGGCCAGCCGTTCGGCAAACAAAGCATGTTTGGCGGCAATATTGTCCAACGCGGCCTGAAAAACCGCGCAGTTTTCTTGGGCAACAGCAGCGCCCAAATCGGCTTTGGCGGAGAAGTGGTGGTGGATGCTGGCCTTGGAAATGCCGATTTGCGCGGACAGATCGGCATAACTGAATGCCGAATAGCCGTGTTCCCGCATCATCCGGCCGGCAAGGCTGATGAGTTTTTCCCTGGTGTTTTCCTGTCTGGACATGGCGGCGTGTTCTTTCGTGTTCGGATGCCCGGATTATAAATTTTTT
>JAUMUU010000045.1 GCA_030530545.1 Neisseria sp.
TCCACGGCTATGCTGCGGAACAGGGCGGGGTCTAGGTAGTTGCGGTCGCCCACGCCGTAGTTGTTGAGCCAGACATCGACCGTTTGTTCCGTGCCGTCCAGCGTAACGGGGATGCGGCCTTTGCCGGTGATGCCGCGTATGTTGGGCGTAATCGCGCCGCCTGCGGTGCGGGTGTTCATGTTGTACACGCCGTTTAGGCCTTTCAATACGTCGCCGGCGGACTGGACGCGGTAGCGTTCGAGGTATTCTTTGCCCAAATAGGCGTTGGAGACGTTTTTGTAATACACGTCGTCCGCGCCTTTTTGGTCGGCGGTGCGTTTGCCGTGGACGACGACGGTGTCGAGTTCTTGGCCTTGCTGCGGGGTTTCGGCGGTGTTGTCGGCGGCGGCGGGCAGGCAGTACAGGCCGGTTATCAGTGCGGCCAACAGTTTGGGTTTGAATGGTTGGGACATGATTTCTTCCTTCGATGTTTAAGGGATATTGGGATGACGGATTCATTGGAATCCATGTAGTTTTTTGTAACCCTATGTGTTTTATGATAAATAAATTATTAAATGGGAAACAAACAGGGTGATATTATCCACAGATAACGGTGTTTTTCAAATTATTAATAATTATTGCCATTTATAACTTGATTGATAAAATCTATTTTGCAAGTTTATTTGCTAAATGAAAAAGGGGTTTTTTCGGCGGCAAAAAAAAGCCCGAACGCGGGTTCGGGCTTGGGGGAGGCTGTTCAACGCCTGCCTTGGGGTATGGGGTCGGGGGTGTCGGGTTCGAATATCAGGGCGTTGGGTTTTTCTTTGAGGGTGTTGAGTATGGGTTGGGCATCGCGCAGGGTTTGGTCTATGCGCTTTAGGGTTTCCTGTACGTCGCGGTAGACGGGGGAGGACGGGGATATGCCTTGCAGGGTCAGGCGCAATTCGGCCAGTGTTTTGTTGAGTTCGGCCGGAATGGCTTGGGTTTGGGGTTTGGCCAGCAGGGCGTTGGCCGATTTCAGGGTGGCTTTGAGCTGCGCCAGGCCGCCGTTGAGTTCGCCCAAGGTTTTGTCCAGCGGCAGTTTGTTGAATTTGTCCAACAGGGCGGAAAGTTGGCTTTGCAGGTCTTCCAACCCGCCGCCGCCCCGGGTGGCGATGACGGGCAGGCCGTTGTAGTCGGCAAAGGGGCGCAGGCGGGGGCTGCCGGAGGGGCTGTCGGTCAGTTCTATTATTTTGCTGCCCAATACCAGGTTGTCGCTGCCCAATACGGCGTTTAAGCCCCGGTCTAGGGCGGTTTGAAGGTTTTGCTGCCAGTATTCTTTGCTTTCGCGCCTGCCTTGGCCTTCTATCAGGTGGGGTTCTATGCGGATGCGTACGGGAATCCAGCCGTTTTGAAACAGTTTGAGGTTGTCGCCCTCGGCAAAGTAGGGGACATCGGCCACGCTGCCTATGCGCAGGCCTTTGTATTCTACGGGCGAACCCGGGGACAGGCCGCGCACGGAATGGGAAAAGAAGGCGGTGTAGTAGAGGGCGCGCTCGCCGGCCAGGTTGTCTACGGCGGCACGGTCGTCATACAGTTCGAATGCGTCGTTGTTGGCCGCCGGGCTGCCGTTGTTGTCGGGGGTGCGGAAGGTGATGGCGCCGGAAATCAGTGCGCCCAAGGGTGCGCTGTCTATTTGTATGCCGCCGCCGCCGGTTTTGATGCGTATGCCGCTGTCCAGCCAAAACTGGCTGCTTTGGTTTATCAGCAGGTTGTTGGGCGATTCTATGAATACGCTGTAGTGGGTGCGGCGGGTTTTGGGGTCGAAGCGCGCGCTTTCCACCCTGCCCACGGTCAGGCTTTCGTAGATGACGGGCGCGCCCGCGTCCAGCATTTTGGTGTTTGCGCCCGAAAGCTGCAGGCGCAGGCCGTTTTGGTTGATGGCGGCAATCGGGGGGATGTCGGCCACGTCGAAGCTGTCTTTTTCTTCGGGCGAGGTGCCGGGGGTGAAGGCGATATATGAACCCGACACCAGTGTGTTCAGGCCGGATACGCCGCTGCCGTCTATGCGGGGTTTGACTACCCAGAATTGGGTGTCGCTGCGCATCATGTGCCGGACATCCGCGCTTAATCTGGCCTTCATTTCCACGCCGCTGCCGTTTTCGCGCAGGCGTATGTTGGTGATGCGGCCCACGTCCACGCTCAATATGCGTACGGCGGTGCTGTTTACTTCTATGCCGTCCGCGCTTTCCATGTAGAGGGTGATTTCGGGGCCGGTGTTGCGGATGTTGCGTATGAGCAGCCAGCCGCCCGTCAGCAGGGCGATTAGGGGTATCAGCCATACCGCCGATATGGCGGCGCGGGTTTTGCGGATGCGGGCGGGGACGGGTTGGGTCATTGTTGTCGGCGAATATGGGGGACAGGGCTGCAATTATGCCGTTTTGAAGGGGTTGTGGCAAATGTCGGCGGATAGGGCGGTTTGGTTTCAAGCGGGTATTGTTTTGCCGGGCTTTGCGGGGGCGGGTGTGCGGCCTTTTATCCGGAATGCGGGGCATATAACCAACTCGTCTTTGCTTACAAACAAGCATTCTTTCCTTTTTTTTGGCCTTGTGTTTACAGTGGCATTATCCCAAAACAAGCACAATTTCAAGGAACACCATGAGTACCGCCGACCCCCGCGCCAAACTGCCCGATACCCCGCTGGCCGACAATGAAAGGCTCAAAGGCCAAAGCCGCCATTTGCGCGGCACTATAGCCGAAGATTTGAAGGACGGCCTGACCGGCGGCTTCAACGGCGATAATTTCCAGCTTATCCGCTTTCACGGTATGTACGAACAGGACAACCGCGATATACGCGCGGAACGCAATGAGCAGAAGCTGGAAGGGCTGAAGAATGTGATGATACGCTGCCGCCTGCCCGGCGGGGTGATTACGCCCAAGCAGTGGCTGGGGATAGACGAGTTTGCCGACAGTCATACGATTTATAATTCCATACGCCTGACCAACCGCCAGACCTTTCAATATCACGGGGTGTTGAAGCCGGATATTAAGGCCGTGCATCAGTGGTTGAACAAGCTGGGTTTGGACACTATTGCCACGGCGGGCGATGTGAACCGCAATGTTTTGTGCACCAGTAATCCGATTGAGAGCAGCCTGCACAAGGAGGCGCACGAATGGGCGAAGAAAATCAGCGAGCATTTGCTGCCCAAAACCCGCGCCTATGCGGAAATCTGGCTGGACGGGGAAAAGGTGGAATCTACGGAAAACACCGGCAATGCGCCGCTGCCCGATGCGGTGAAAAGCGGCGATGCGGCCGAACCTGTGTTGGGCGGGAATTATCTGCCGCGCAAGTTTAAAACCACGGTGGTCATTCCGCCGCATAATGATGTGGATTTGCACGCCAATGATTTGAATTTTGTCGCGATTGAGGAAAACGGCAGGCTGGCCGGGTTTAATGTGCTGGTGGGCGGCGGTTTGTCCATAGAACACGGCAATCATAAGACTTATCCCAATACGGCGCGGGAATTCGGCTTTATCGGTTTGGACAAGGTGTTGGACTGTGCGGCCGCCGTGGTGTCGGTGCAGCGCGACTGGGGCAACCGCAGCGACCGCAAAAATGCCAAAACCCGCTATACGATAGAGAGGGTGGGTTTGGATGTGTTTATTGAAGAAGTGGAAAGCCGTATGGGGGCGAAGTTCCAGCCTATACGCCCTTATGAGTTTACTACGCGCGGCGACAGGATAGGCTGGGTGCAGGGCGAGGATAAGAAATGGCATTTGACGCTGTTTGTCGAAAACGGCCGTATTACGGATACGCCGGGGCGGCCGTTGAAAACGGGTATGCGCGAAATCGCCAAAATCCATAAGGGCGATTTCCGCCTGACCGCCAATCAGAATTTGATTGTGGCCGGGGTTTCCGCCCGCGATAAGGCCAAAATCGAAGCCATAGCCCGCGAACACGGGTTGATTAACGACGGTGTTACCCGCCAGCGCGAAAACAGTATGGCCTGTGTCGCGCTGCCGACCTGCCCGCTGGCCATGGCCGAGGCCGAACGCTTTTTGCCGGCGTTTATCGATCATGTGGACGGTTTGATGGCGAAACACGGTTTGTCGCAAGAGCATATTGTGTTGCGGGTGAACGGCTGCCCCAACGGCTGCGGCCGCACTATGTTGTCGGAAATCGGGCTGGTGGGCAAGGCGGTGGGCCGCTACAATCTGTATGCGGGCGGCAACCGCGAGGGTACGCGCATCCCGCGTTTGTTTAAGGAAAATATTACCGAGCCGGAAATTTTGCAGGTTTTGGACGGTTGGATAGGCGGTTGGGCGCAAGGCCGTCTGAAAGACGAAGGTTTCGGCGATTTTGCCGTGCGTACCGGCATTGTGAAGCCTGTGTTGGACGCGCCGCGCGATTTTTGGGTGTCGGCGGCAGAAGGGATTTGAGACGGGTTGGGGTGAAAGGATAATTGAAGATTCCAGCCCTACCTGCCTTTGCGCTAAGGCCGGGCCGCCCTATGGTCGTCATGGGGCGGCCCGGTGTCGGTTTGGGTTTATTTTGTGCCGAAAATCTTGTCGCCCGCATCGCCCAGGCCGGGGATGATGTAGCCGTTTTCGTTCAAGTGGCTGTCTAGGGCGGCGGCGTATATGGTTACATCGGGGTGTTCGCGGTTTACCAGTGCCACGCCCTCGGGGGCGGCAACCAGAACCAGGGCTTTGATGTTGGTGCAGCCTTTTTCCTTCAACATGCCTATGGTGGCGGCCATAGAGCCGCCGGTGGCCAGCATGGGGTCTATAATCAGGGCGGGGCGTTGGTTCATTTTGCTGACGAATTTTTCAAAATAGGGCACGGGCTTTAGGGTTTCTTCGTCGCGCTGCAGTCCGACCACGCTGATTTTGGCGGTGGGGATTAAATCCAATACGCCGTCCAGCATGCCCAATCCGGCACGTAGGATGGGGACTATGGTCAGGGTTTTGCCCTTGATGCGCTCGCCTTTTATTTTGCCGCACCAGCCGTCTATTTCGAAGACTTCGGTTTCTATGTCGCGGCTGGCCTCGTAGGCCAGCAGGCGCGCCAGTTCGCCCGTCAGGGTGCGGAATTTGTAAGTGCTGCAGTCGGCCTCGCGCAGCAGGGCGAGTTTGTGTTTTACCAGGGGGTGGTCGATAATTTTGATGTTCATCATGTTTCCGAACGGGGTTTCAGACAATTCCGTATTATACGGCCTGCCCCGCCCTCAGGCATATAGCCGCAAACCCAAGCCGCCCCTCCGCGGTTTCAGCCTTGACAGAAAGCGGGGGCGATTAAATAATGCACATTATGAAACTGAACCCGATTACCGAATGAAACTGAACCCGATTACCGAAAAATTCGTCCTGCACTGGGGGGAAATGGGCTCGCACTGGGGCGTGAACCGCAGTGTGGCGCAAATCCACGCCCTGCTGTTCATCATAGGCCGGCCCATGAACGCCGAAGAAATCTGCGATACGCTCAATATGGCCCGCTCCAACGTCAGCAACAGCATACGCGAACTGCACAGCCTGAAACTGGTGCATACCGTGCATCAGTTCGGCGACCGCCGCGACTATTTCGCCACCTCCGATGATGTGTGGGTGTTGGTCAAAACCATAGCCGAACAAAGGCTGCAGCGCGAAATCGAACCCACCCTGGCCTTTTTGAAGGAGTTGGAGGCCTCGCCCGAATTTGCAGGCCAGGACGGGGCCGTGCAAAACCGTATACGCGAAACCCGCCATTTTATGGAGGCGGCAACTTCGTGGACGCACGAAATGTTGAAGCTGCCCGCCGCAACCTTGGCGCAGGTGTTGAAACTGGGTGCGAAAATACGCAACTTCCTAAGCGGGAAAAAAGAAGGCTGAAACGGGTTTTTGGCAAAAACAGGCCGCCTGAAAACAATTCAGACGGCCCGCGGCTTTTCAGACGGCTTGAAAATACACCAGCACCGCCATCCCCAGCACTATCCTGTACCAGCCGAACACCTTGAAATCATGTCGTTTGATATAGGCCATGAGGAACTTGATGGCCAAAACACTGACAACGAAACTCACCAGCATCCCGCATCCCAACACCGCCCAGGCGTGCGCGTCCAAAGACAGCCCGTGTTTCAACACCTTGAGCAGGCTTGCGCCGAACATCACCGGCACGGCCAGGAAAAACGTAAACTCTGCCGCCGCCGGCCGGCTCAGGCCCAACGCTATCCCGCCCAAAATCGTCGCCCCCGAACGGCTGGTACCCGGCAGCACGGCCGCGACCAACTGGAACATACCTATCCAAAAAGCCTGCGCGTAACTGATTTGCGCCACGGCCGATACCGAAGGCGCGCGGCTGCGGTTGCGGTTTTCCACGGCGATAAACGCAATACCGAACACAATCAGCATCACCGCCACCGTATGCGCATTATACAAATGCGCGTCTATCCAATCGTCAAAGGCCAGCCCGACCACGGCGGCGGGGATACAGGCCAAAACAATCTTCCCCCACAGGGACAAAGCCCCGTCCTTAAACCTCAGTCCCCCGGCAAAAGGCCAAAGCCTGTCAAAATACAAAATCAGCACCGCCATAATCGCGCCCAACTGCACCACGACCAAAAACATCTCCCAAAACTGCGGCGGCATATCAAACGAAACAAACTCTTCCAACAAAATCATATGGCCGGTGGAACTGACGGGCAGCCACTCGGTAATACCCTCCACAAAGCCGAACAAAGCGGCCTTCAAAATATCCAACATCGGTTATACCATCAAAAAAACAAAGCGCGGATTGTACCCGATTTGCCCGAAGAAACCTCAATCCCCCAGCGCGACATACTTGCCCTGGAACACGGCGGACAACCTGCAGCCGCAATAAATCTCCGTTTCCAAAACAATCTTCCCCTTGCCCTTCCTGGCTAAGTCTAAATCCATCCTCTGCCAATCCTCTTGGGCGGCGGCACGCGAAGTTACCACAATATCGCCCCTCACCGGGACAAGGTAACGGGTAGAACCCTCCTGAATAACGATATTCCCCCCGGCACGGGGGCAGTTGATATAGGCGGCGGCCCAGCCGCAGACCGTGGCGGCCAAAGCCATACTGCCGCCGAACAAAGTCTGCTTGTGGTTCTGATTGCCCTGCAGCGGCATAGACAAACTGACATGGCCGTTGTCGCAGGCAAGGATGGTTATCCCCAATGCGGCCGATGCCGGAATGTGCCGGTGCAGAAACTGCTGCAATTGCTCGGGTGTCATGGCATACTCCAAAAAAATATTACGACAAAAAAGACATCAGGAATAATGCGGGCAGGGGGCGGCTTAAAACCAAACCGCCATAACCGCCTTCCTACACATCTGCCCGGGGACGGCTGTCCAAAATATTAATGACCCTTTGGGCCCGGCCGCCGGCATTTCCGGCATGGTCCGGGGCGAACGCGGGCGGCAGCTCCTCGCCGTCAAAGGCCAAATCGCCGCCGTGCTTCAACTTCTGGCCGCGCCGCAATCCCGCAAAATCAAACAACTCTGTATCGGCCAAATGCGAAGGCACGACATTTTGCAGGGCGGAGAACATACTCTCTATACGGCCGGGGAAACGCCTGTCCCAATCACGCATCATCTCGCCTATAACCTGGCGCTGCAGGTTGGGCTGCGAGCCGCACAAATTGCAGGGGATGATGGGGAACTGCTTCAACTCGGCATACCTGACCAAATCCTTTTCCTTCACATAGGCCAGAGGGCGGATAACGATATGTTCGCCGTTGTCGCTTACCAGCTTGGGCGGCATGGCCTTGAGTTTGCCGCCGTAAAACATATTCAGAAACAGCGTGGCCAAAATATCGTCGCGGTGGTGGCCCAGGGCGATTTTGGTGCAGCCCAGTTCTTTGGCCGTGCGGTACAAAATCCCGCGCCTCAGGCGGCTGCACAGCGAACAAGTCGTTTTGCCCTCGTCCAACACGCGCTTGACGGTGGAATAAGTATCTTCCTCGACGATTTTATACGGCACGCCTATGCTTTCCAAATAATTCGGCAGCACCTCTTCGGGAAAGCCCGGCTGCTTTTGGTCCAGATTGACGGCAACCAGCTCGAAGCCCACCGGCGCGCTGGCCTGAAGCTGGCGCAGGATGTCCAGCAGGGCATAACTGTCCTTGCCGCCGGATAGGCAGACCATAATTTTGTCGCCCTCTTCAATCATATTGAAATCATTAATCGCATCGCCTACGGCGTGGCGCAGGCGTTTGTGGAGCTTGTTGGCTTCGTGTTCGGTTTTGGGTTTGTTGGACATTTTCTTTAACGGGTTGTTTTTGTGAGTGTGATTATATCGGAAAGTTTGCCTTGCAAGTTATGATGAATTTGCATATACGTTGTTTGTATATACGGTATTTGATTCTTTCGGACGGTTTTTTCTTTTTGCGGTAGAATGCGTCCTTTTTTATTGTTGCGGAATCTCGATGTTTTCCTTGGAAACCTGGATAGGCCTGCGGTATTTGCGGGCGAAGAAGCGAAACGGCTTCATGTCGTTTATCGGCGTTATTTCGATTATCGGCATCGCCATAGGGGTGATGGCCCTGATTGTGGTTTTGTCGGTGGTAAACGGCTTTCAGCGCGATGTCCGCAGCCAGTTGTTCAATGTCGCGCCCCATGCGGAAATCGGCTTTTTCCACGAGGGCGGCGGCAGTTGGCAGGATTTGCGCCGCATGGTGGCGGGCAACGGGGAGGTGCTGGGTTCTGCCCCCTATATCGCCGACCAGGCCTTGCTGGCCAACAGCGGCGAGGTGCGCGGCGTGCAGTTGCGCGGGATAGACCCGGCCGAGGAAAAGCAGGTGGTGGATTATTGGCAGAAAATGACGGCCGGCCGTTTCGAAGATTTGAAGCCCGGGGAATTCGACATCATCCTGGGGCAGGACATCGCCGACGGGCTGGGCGTGGAAATCGGCGGCAAGGTTACGGTGATTACGCCCGAGGGCAATGTTACGCCCGCCGGCATGGTGCCGCGTCTGAAGCAGTTTAACCTGGTCGGCACGGTCAAGACGGGGATATACGAATTGGATAACTCATTGGCCATGACGCATATTAAGGACGCGCAGACGCTCTACCGCCTGGAAGACGGCTTCGGCGGCCTGCGCCTGAAGCTGGCCGACCCGCAAAACGCGCCGGCACTGATGCGCCGGCTGATACCGGCGGATTTGCAGGACAAGGTTTGGGCCAGGGATTGGACGTTTAACAACCAGTCGTATTTCAATGCGGTGGAAATGGAAAAACGGATGTTGTTTGTGATTATGTTCTTTATCAGCCTGGTGGCTTCGATTAATTTGATTTCCACTCTGATTATGACGGTAACGGAAAAGCAGTCGGCCATCGCGATTTTGCGTACGCAGGGGATGTCGCCCAACGGCGTGATGAAGGTATTTTTCGTCCAGGGCGCGCTCTTGGGTTTGATAGGGACGTTTTGGGGCGTTGCGCTGGGCTTGCTGCTGGCGTTTAATGTCGGCGCGGTTTTGAGTTGGGTGGAAGGTTTGTCCGGCCGCAAGCTGATTGAGTCCAAGGTGTATTTTTTGGATTATCTGCCCTCCCATGTGGTTTGGTCGGATGTGGCGGCGGTTGCCGGGATTTCCATGGGGTTGTCGCTGCTGGTTACGCTGTATCCCAGTTGGCGGGCGGCCAAAACCGAACCTGCGGAGGCTTTGCGTTATGAGTAAGGCGGTTTTGGAATGCCGGTCGGTGTGCAGGCATTATAACGACGGCCTGTTGAATGTGCCGGTGTTGGACAATTTGAACCTGCGCGTGGACGCGGGGCAGAGTGTGAGCATAGTCGGCGCGTCCGGCAGCGGGAAATCGACCCTGCTGCATATTTTGGGCGGCCTGGACCGGCCGACTTCGGGCAGGGTGGTGCTGATGGGCGAGGATTTGGGCGCGCTCAATCAAAAACGGCTGGGTGTTTTGAGAAACCGTTATTTGGGCTTTGTGTATCAGTTCCATCATCTGCTGCCGGAATTTTCGGCCTTGGAAAATGTGATGATGCCTCTGTTAATTGGCAAAAAAGGCAGGGATGAGGCAAAGGCGGCGGCTTTGGCGATGTTGGAGCGGGTCGGTCTGAAAAACCGTGTCTTGCACCGGCCGGGCGAGTTGTCGGGCGGGGAAAGGCAAAGGGCGGCCATCGCCAGGGCGCTGGTTACTTCCCCTGCCTGCCTGTTGGCGGACGAGCCTACGGGCAATCTGGACCGTAAGAATGCGCGCAATATTTTGGATATGATGTTGGAGCTGAAGGCGGAATCGGATACCGCGCTGGTGGTGGTTACGCATGATGACGAGTTGGCCGCGCGTTTCGACCGTGTGATGTGTATGGCGGACGGGCGTTTGTCGGATTAGCCGGTTTTGCCGCCCGGGCAGCCCGAAAGTTGTTTTTCAGCAGGCCCGTTTGGGTTAGAATAACGGGCTTTTATGCAAAAGCCCGTTTTGCGCCCTTTGCAGCCCGGGCGGATAACAGACAGGGCGGCCGGTATGCCGCAGTGTTTTTGCATGTCCGCCATATTTATTTTTTAGAAAACACATTATGTCCAAAAAAACCAAGTTAAAAAATTATCTTTATAATGCCAATGCCCCGTTTGAGGATCCTAGAGACCGTTCCAACCTGCCTGCATTAGGCAGTTTGTTTTTGGCTTTTTTGTGCTGGATAGTCATAGGTTTGTGTTTTTTCCCCATGTTTGCCGAGTTTTTGGATAAGGACATCCTTATCTATACGGTTTTGGGCATATTCTTGCTCGGCCTGGTATCGGTTGTTTTGGGGCATAAGGCGCGGGCCAAGGCCGCACGCGGCGCGTATGGCGGGGGTACGGCCTTATTCGGGCTGGTGTTGGGCTATCCGGTGGTGCTGCTGGTTGCGGTGGCACTGGTTTCTTTTGTCTTTTTGATGGATATGACTAAAGATTACTGGCGCATTGTCGGCGATACGGTGGGGGTGAAGTTGGTCGAGGAGGATGTGCCGCCGCCGCCCGCCCCGGTACTCAAACCCAAACCCGCCGCTGCCCGCCCCCCCGCAGCCACGGGCGCGGCCGGTGCTTTGCTGGAGGTGCAGGGCAGGGTGGAGGCGCAGTTGGCCGCCGGTCAGGAACTCAATCAAATTACCGAGTCTATTATCCTTACGCCGGAACAACAGGAATTTTGGCAGAATATCAATATTATGCAGGGGACGATTAGCGCAACCCCGGTCGGCGGCAGCGAGTCTTTGGTCATGTTGTCTATGAAGGACGGCGATAAGGTTGTTTGGGTGTGCGGCGGTTCTATCCCGGATAGTGTGCAGAGTATTTGCAAGGAATAAAAACGCTTGGGAGGCGGTTTGCCGCGCCCCATAGGTTTAACCGTCTGAAAATGGTTTTTCAGACGGTTTTTTGTTTGGCTGTGATTAGAACTGCATCTGCAGGCGCAGCCAGGCCGTGCGGCCGGGTTCGTTTACGCGGGTGGTTTGTGTTCCGGCCGAAGGGTCGCCGCTTTTGCTGACAAATTCGGCATAGGTTTTGTCGAAAATATTGTCCACGCCGGCCTGCAGGGTGGCGAATTTGGCGATGCGCCAGCCGGCGTTGAGCGACAGTGTGCCGAAGCCCGCAGATGCGCCTATGTCTTGCCCGACTATGTTGCCCTGCCCCACGGCATAGCGTTTTTGCGCCGCCGCCACGCGCCAAAGCGCGCCCGCGCTGAATTTGCCGTTATCCCATGTCAATGAATTGTTCCATTCCAAGGGCGGGGTCTGCGCCAGGGGGCGGCTGTCGCTGATGTTTTTGCCGCGCGTGTAGGCCAGGTTGCTGCCGATTTCCCAGTTGGGGGCGAATTTCCATTTGATTTCGGCTTCGCCGCCGATGCGGTTGGCATCTATGTTGCGGACATCAAACGCCATCATGCCGCGCTTTTCCATCAGGATGAAGTTTTTGATGCGGCTGCCGAATACGGATACGGATGCCTGTACGTTTTCGTTTTTCCAAATGATGCCCGCATCGATTTGGCGGTTTTGTTCGGCGCGGACGGCTTTGGTTTCGGAACGCAGGCGTTCCCAGTAGTCGGGCGCGCGTTCGGCTATGCCGAAGCCGGCGTAGTATTTCACATTGCCGGCGGTTTGTTCCCAGCGCAGGAAGCCGGAATTCAGGTTGTATTTCTGGTGTTTTAATGCGGGGTCGGTAACGCGGGCAGTGTCGTAGTGCGCTTTGACTCGGTCGCGGCGCAGCCCGGCTACCCATTTTTGGCTGTCGTTGCGCTGCCAGGAGGCTTCGGCGAACGCGCCCCATTGTTTGAAGCTTTGGTTGGGCATGAAGGGTTTGTGGCGGTAGCCGTCGCCGCCCATCTCCATGCGCGAGACGTGTACGTCGTCCAGATAGTCTATGCCGGTTTGCAGATTGACGGCATCCCAGTCAAAAGTGGCTTTCAGACGGCCTGTGTCGGTATTCCTCTTAGGGTTGTTGGCATTTTTAATCTGCATACCCGCGTTATTGTAGATTTTACGCAGGCTGTAGGTATCCATCACATGATCGATTTCGCTTTGGCCGTAGCGCAGTTCGAGTTCGCTGAACCAAGGCGCGATATTGCGTTGGGTAAAGCGCACATTCCAAGCGTCGCGGTCGAATTTGCTGCCGTCCATCATACGGTCGGCGTAGGCGGCCTTGGCGCGGCTGCGTTCGTAAGTACCGGCTATAGTGGTGTTTTCGGTAGGCGTAATACCGACTTGCAGCATTTGGCTGTCGCGTTTGAAATTGGAATGGACGCGGCGTCCGCTGCCGTCTTTATAATCGTCCGCTTTGTTGTGGGAAATATTGCTGCGGACATAGCCGTATTTGCCGCCGAATTCCGCCTCCAACGAACCGTCGCGGCGGCCGTTGCTGCCGACCGTGGCGGATGCGTTGATATTGTAGGGTTTTTCCGAAAAATCAGGATTTTTGCGGACAAACTGCACCGAGCCGCTGACCAGCCCCATACCCTGCGTAACCGTTTGCGGGCCTTTGGTTACGACCACTTCGTCAAAACTATTGGGATGGATATAGGCGGTAGGCGGGTCCATACGCATACCGCAGCCGCCGTAAATAAACTGGTCGTCCGCATTGATGCTCAGGCGCGAACCGCCCAAACCGCGAAACAAAGGATCGCCCGAACTGCCGCCCTTGCGGATAATACTCATATTGGGTACGGACTGCAGCAAATCCGCCCCGTCGCCGGCCGGCATGGGCTGGATGGTGGCCTTGGGGTTGAACTTAATAACATTGGCTTTTTGCTGCTGCGTGCCGGTAACGACCACAGGGTCCAGTTCGGCCTGTTGAGTGCCGCCGTCATCCGCCCAAGCCGCAGGGGCGGCCAACACAACAGGTAGGAACAGCCATTTTCGAGTCATCGTCTTATCTCCCATAATTCTGTTATCGCATAATATGTTCCGTTATTCTATAACAAAAAACAGGACTGGTTTGCCGAACAGAAGAAAAGACGGATTTAATTGATTCTAATCAAATTTTTATTGAAAACGGACAACCGTGCCGCAAAACGGGGCGGCCGGGTTTAACAAAGGCTGGTTTTTGTTAATTCACCATAAAAAAATGGTGTGGTATTGACTACCACACCCAAACACACACACATCAAGAGGAAAGAAAGGAAAATAAATATATGAATCGCATCATTTGGGAAATATCCGCCTTGTTGCAGAAACAAAACCATATTTCCCGTCAGTTGGCAAAACAACCGCTTTCAAACATCGAAAGACCTTTTTGCCGACTTCCGAGACTGATTATAGGGAACTTTAAAAATGCTGTTTTGATGCAGGTCAATGTTATAGCAAATGCAATTGTTTTCCATTGGCCTTAGGCCGATACGATGTGCCTGCGGCGGTTGGGAAAGCATCAAGATGGTGGAATACCCGTTTGCCGTTCCAATGCTTGCTGGAACAGCGGGTATTCCGGATATTGGGCGGGGCAAAAGAAAAACCGCCCGAACAGTTGTTTGGGCGGTGAAATTTGGTGGGTC
>JAUMUU010000046.1 GCA_030530545.1 Neisseria sp.
TATATAACGTATATTTGGATAAGGTTGGGACAGGCTGCTTCTCCATCCCATCCGAAAGCAGCCCGCACTTCGCGGTTATTTCACACGGCTGCACACGGCCTCTACCATTTTGCCGCTGTGCATTGCCTCTTTGAAATCTTCCTTTTGCAACTGCTCAATAGCTTCCTGCGGCATTTTTTCAGGACTGTCATAACTGTGAATGTCGGTGCGTTCTATAAGTTTTCCATTTTTGCCGAACAGCGCGACCGCACTCATAACGGTTTGTTTGGGCTCTTGACAATGCACCCAGTCTAAAATCAGCATATAGGCATATTCGCCCGCGCGTACGGACTGATGCCGCGTTACGGTCGAATACCAACCGTTGCCAAGACTTTTTACACTGGCCGGATAGAGTGATGCACTATATTTGCCATCCGGAGTGTCGTAGTCATACAAATGCACGGTTTTGCCGGAACGGGCGGCAAGCAGTGCGGCGGATTTGTCCTTGCCACCCTGCCCCGGTGCGGCATGGGCACTGACGGAAAATACACCGAACAGTAATATCGTCAAAATTTTCTTCATCGAAATTTCCTTAATGATTGAGACCCCGCCCTTCAGGGCGGTAGACAAGTTTATTTGGGAGGGTTGTAACCCCTTCCAAACCACTGCGCCTTATGTGCAACCCCGTGTGTTGAAACATCAGCGGATGACCGGCTGCGGCACGCGGAACTGCAAACTTCGCGCCTTGCCCGGGTTGCTGTACACCTCGCCGCGCGCAATGCCCTCCACCGCGCTGTCCATGGGCGGAATCGGATTGCCCAGCGCATCCACCAACGTACCCTTATCCACCAGATAGGGCGGCGCGTCCTTGCGGGCGGTAATCGGCTTGCGGTTCATAGACAAGGCCTGCTGATATTGTTCTTTGACATATTCGGGCTGTTCCTGCCATTTGGACAGGGCGTGATAATCGGCCAAGGCTTCTTTGTCCCGCCCCAAGGCTATGGATGCCGCCATACGGTCGCGCTTGGCCTGTATGTGGATTTCACTGTTTTCCTCGGTTTGCCCGATAATTTCGCCCAAACCGCGATAAACTCCTTCCAAAGCCGCCTTGTCGCCCGCTTCGCGCGCCTGCCTGAGTTGCGCGGCCAATTGCGATTCCCTGAGCCACAGCCTGTCCTTTTGCGAAAACCATTCGGGGTGTTGGAGGATGATTTTCTGCTGGGTATCGAAATCGCGTTTGGCCGCCGCCTCGCGGTAAGCGGCCAGTACGGCCTCTTTTTGCACGGCCTGCCTGCTGGGGACGGCGGTTTCGGTTTGGCCGACGATATAGCCGTTGGCCATTTGGGCATCTTCGTCATCGCCAAACCGCAGCCGGTATTGCGCCAGCCGGCTCATCGCGTCTACCGCGTCGCGTTTGTCGGCCGCCGTCAAAACCGCACCCAACCAACCGATTTTTCGGGAAGGGTCGGCTTTTTGCAATTGCAGATAAAGCGCGTAGGCCTTATCAAACTGCTTTTCGTCCCGGGCGGCCTTGGCCAGGTTTTCCAATTCGTCCGGCAGGTAATCGGACGGGCGGCAGGCGGGACAGGCCGACAAAGCCTCCGCGCGCCTTCCCTGTCTGATTAACAGGGCTATCCAGTCGGCGCGTACCTTGGGGCTGCGGCTTTTCCGATACAGCCTGCCCATCTGGGCGGCGGCCTCCTCCAAACGGCTGCCGCCCCCCTCGCGGGCATAGAGTGCCCAACGTTCGCGCTCCTGCTCTACATTGTCGGCAGCATGGGAAACGGTGGGGGCAAGTAAGACGGCGGCAATCAGGATTATGGTTCGCATGGGTGTGAAGCAATAAGGACTGAAACGGCCATAATAGGCGATTGCCCCCGAAACCGCCACCATAACAAGCCGTTCAAACCGCCTCCCCGCCCCCTTCCAAACGGCCGAACCACCCCGCAACCACTTCGTCCACTTCGTCCACGCCCTGTTTTTTCAGGCTGGAAAAGAGTTGCACTGAAACCTCCTGCCGCCGCATAAAGGGGGTTAATTCTTTCTTGACGGAAGACAAGGTTTTGATTTGGTCGTTCTTGGATAATTTGTCGGCTTTCGACAATAGGATATGGACGGGCCTGCCGGTTTGGGCGAAAAATTCCAACATGCGGACATCCAGGGGCTTGAGCGGGTGGCGGCAGTCCATAATCAGAATCAGGCCGACAAGCTGGCGGCGGGTTTGCAAATAATCGCCCAACAGTTCAACCCAATGCCGGCGCACGGCCTCGGGTACTTGCGCGTAGCCGTAGCCGGGCAGGTCGGCCATAAAGCAGCCGTTGGCCAACTCGAAAAAGTTAATATGCTGGGTGCGGCCGGGCGTTTTGGACACATAGGCCAGCCGAACATGGTTGCACAGTGTATTGATGGCGCTGGATTTGCCCGCGTTGGAGCGGCCGACAAAGGCGATTTCGGCCGGAGTGTCGGGCAGGTCTTTCAAATGGTTTACGGTGGTGAAAAAACGGGCATTTTGAAATAAGTTTGTCATAATTCCTCGGCAGGCCGCCGCCGGATGCGGCAGGGTGCGTAAAACATTATTATGGAAAAAAAAGGTAAATTCGGTATAGAATACCACGTTTGCCGATTTACCGGTTTGGTGCGGGGGAAATTGTTCCGCACATTTGAGTATAGATAATAAAACAAGGTGTTGCGTACGGCGCAATGCTGCAATCAGGAGCCTTCCATGAAACATTCAACCTTGCTGTCCCTGATGCTGGCGGCCAGCTTTGCCGCCGCCGCCCCTCAGGCGGACTTAGCCAAGGGCAAACAGATTGCCAAAACCGTTTGCGCGGCCTGCCACGCCGAAGACGGCAACAGCGGCATCGCCATGTATCCTAAAGTGGCCGCGCAGCACACCGCCTACATATTCAAGGAAACCGTCGCCATCAAAGAAGGCAAACGCACCACCGGCGCGGCCGCCGCCATGCGCCCCATGGTGATGAACATGAGCGAACAGGACATAGCCAATGTGGCCGCCTATTACGCCAAGCAAATGCCCAAGTCGGGCGAAGCCAACCCCAATGAAGATTTGAAACTGGGCGCGCAGATTTACCGGGGCGGCCTGGCCGATAAGAAACTGCCCGCCTGTATGTCCTGCCACAGCCCCAACGGCGCGGGTATGCCCGCTGGCGGCACGGATATTTCCGCCTACCCCCGTTTGGGCGGCCAACACAAAGATTATGTCATTACCCAACTCAAAGCCTATGCCTCCGGCCAGCGCACCAGCCCCAACGGTATGATGGAGGATGTCGCCAAACGGATGTCGGAAGACGATATGAAGGCGGTGGCCAACTTCATCCAAGGCCTGCATTGATGTCGGGCGGCCGCTGCCGCGAAACGGTGTGAGGTAATCCGGGTTCGGGGTAAGCTGCATTTGCCCGGCCCGCCCGAAAATCACGCGGGGCGGGAGTTTATAGTGAATTGATAAAAACCGGTACGGCATTGCCTAGCCTTGCCGTACTATCCGTATAGTCTGCGGCTTAGTTGCCCTGTCCTGATTTTTGTTCATCAAAATTTCCTTAATGGTTGAAACCCCGCCCTTAGGGGCGGTAAAATTTGGGTTTATTCGGGAGGGGCGTAACCCCTTCCAAATCAGGGCGACACACAGGGCTGCGCCTTATGTGCGGCTCTGTGTGTTGAAACAAACATCCATCCATTCATTATATCGACAGACCTTAGTTTCGGCGGGGAAGCCGGTATCCCGTCCAAACCTTGGACCCGCCATGGCGGCCAACCTGTTTTAAATTGAATTTGCGGTACATTTAAAAAAACTATCCCGTCGGGCTGCCGGTACGTTTAACATATGGTCGGCCCGACCCGTCAAATCGGCCGTGCAGCCCCGCATACCGAAACATAGTAAAATCCGCATCTTTGGTTTTCCCCACCCCTAACATGACCCCTCCGAAGCCCATCCCCCTTATCCGCCGCCCGTGGTTTGCTTTTTTAAGCTCCATGCGCTTTGCCGTGGCCTTGTTGTGCGTGCTGGCCATTGCCTCCGCCGTGGGCACGCTGCTGCAGCAAAATATGCCGCAGGCCGACTATGTGGTGAAATTCGGAGCTTTTTGGGCGGAAATCTTCCGCTTTTTGGGCTTGTTTGATGTGTACTCGTCAAGCTGGTTTGTGCTGATTATGCTGTTTTTGGTGCTCAGCACGGCTCTTTGCCTGTGGCGCAACATACCGCCTTTTTGGCGCGAAATGCGTTCCTTCCGCCTGAATGCCGGCCGCCGTTCGCTCGCCGCCATGAGGCATACCGCCCTGTTGTCCGCCCCCTTGCGACCCGAAACCGCCGCCCGCTACCTGCAGGTGCAGGGCTTCGCCGTCAAACAGGCCGCCCGCGAGGACGGTTCGGTATTGGTGGCGGCCAAAAAGGGGAGTATGAACAAATGGGGCTATGTCTTTGCCCACCTGGCCATCATAGTCATCTGCACCGGCGGTCTGATAGACAGCAATTTGCTGTTGAAAATCGGTATGCTGGGCGGGCGCATCGTGCCGGACGACAAGGCGGTATTTGTCAGCGAATTCGGGCCGGAAAGTATTTTGGGGGACGGCAACCTGTCTTTTCGCGGCAATGTGAATATCAGCGAAGGACAGGAAACCGGCGTGGTCTTTTTGAACACCGGCAGCGGTATGCTGATACAGGAACTCCCCTTTTCGGTCCGGCTCAAAAAATTCCATATCGACTTTTACGACACGGGTATGCCCAGTAATTTTGCCAGCGACCTGAGCATCACCGACAAGGCAACGGGCAAAACCAGCGAACACACCATACGCGTAAACCACCCCCTCACCCTGAACGGCATAAGCATTTATCAGGCCAGTTTTTCAGACGGGGGTTCGGACTTGTCCTTCAAAGCCTGGGACCTCGCCTCCAAAAGCAGCCGCGCCGCCGCGTTGAAGGGCAAATCCATGAACGCCTTCCCGCTCAATATGGGCGGGGTGAAGAAATATATGCTGGAATTCGACCAGTTTACTTCTATGAACGTGGAGGATATGTCCGAACCGCCGGAAAAAACTTCAGGCGGCCTGCGCGAAAAAATCAACGATGTCCGCACCGTTCGCCATGCCAAAAAATTTACCAACCTGGGTCCCAGCATCACCTACCGCCTGCGCGATGCGAGCGGGCAGGCCGTGGAATACAAAAACTACATGTTGCCCATACGGCAGGACGACGGCTATTTCTTCATTACCGGCGCGCGCACGGGATTGGATCAGGGCTACCGCTGGCTGCGCCTGCCGGCCGACAAAGACAAAAAAATCGACACCTTCATGGTATGGCGCGAGATGTTGAACGACGCGGCCGCCCGCAAACAAATCGGCAAGGCGGCCGCCGCCGGCGTGTCCGAAAACATACGCGGCCAATTCGAGCTGGCCGTAGAAAACACGCTGGCACTGTTTGCCCGAGGGGGTTATCCGGCCTTGGACACCTTCATCCAAACTTCGGTTCCCGAGAACGAGCGCGGCAAAATGCAGGAATATTTTTACCAAATCCTGTTTGGCGGCGCGAATACCGCCCTGGACGAGGCTGTCCGCCAAAAGAAAGCGGCCGCCTGGGAACAGGGGGAGGACCGCAACCGCTTCCTGCTCAACGCCATGGATGCCTACACCGGCCTGACCGAATACCCCGCCCCCGTCTTACTGCAGCTGGACGGCTTCAAGGAAGTCCGCTCTTCCGGCCTGCAGATGACCAAATCCCCCGGCGCGTCTTTGGTGTATCTGGGTTCGCTCTTACTGGTATCCGGCACCATATTTATGTTTTACATACGCGAAAAACGCGCCTGGCTGCTGTTTGAGGAAAACGGCGAAATCCGTTTTGCCATGTCGTCCGGCCGCCACGAACGCGACCTGCAAACCGAATTCCCCACGCACCTGCAACACTTGAACCGGCTTGCCGAGGACTTGAACCATGACACACACCGCCCAAACTGAAACAGCGGGTAAGCCGCCCGCCCACAGGCTTTTGGAAGAACGCTCCTTCCTGCGCCTGTTAGACGGCAAAGACGCATTGTTTGCCGCCTGTATTTTGGCCGCCGCCGCCTTTGCCCAATACGCCATCCCCCACCATATGGACATATACGAGGCCGTCATCCTTTGGTGTTGCGCGGCCTGCACCGTCGCCCTGGGTTGGTTTTTCAAACCGTTGCGCTGGTTCGTCCCGCTGTCTGTCGCGCTGGCCTATGCCGGTGTGCGGCTTTATGCGGGCGATTTCGACAACGGCGGCAAATTCCTCCTGCGCTACCTGCTCAGCAGCCAGTCGGCCATCATGTGGCAGTGTTCCCTGATATTTTTCGCCCTGTTGGCTTATCTGGCCGGCGCGGCCGTGGCCGCCAAACGGCAAACTTCCGCCAATATCCTGCTGGACATGGGCAGCGCCCTGGGCATGGCCTCGGCACTGGCCGGACTGACCGGGCTGCTGGTGCGCTGGCACGAAAGCTATTTGCTGCGCCCGAATGCCGGCCACATCCCCGTATCCAACCTGTATGAAGTCTTTATTTTGTTTTTGGTCATCACCGCCCTGATGTACCGTTACTACGAAAGCAAATTCCCCATTCAAAAATTGGGCGCGTTTGTTTATTTCTTTATGTCCTGCCTGGTCGGCTTTGTTTTGTGGTACAGCCTGGCGCGCAACGCGCAGGAAATCCTGCCCCTGATACCCGCCCTGCAGTCTTGGTGGATGAAGCTGCACGTTCCCGCCAACTTCGTCGGCTACGGCGCATTCGGCATTGCCGCCATGTTGGGCGTGGCCCAGCTTTTGGCCATCCGCAGCGCGGAAAAAGGCAAAAAAAGCTGGCTGCCCGATGCCGCCGTTATAGAAGAGGTCATGTACAAGGCCATAGCGGTCGGCTTTTTGTTTTTCACCATAGCCACCATTTTGGGCGCGTTGTGGGCCAAGGTCGCGTGGGGCGGCTATTGGAGCTGGGACCCGAAAGAAACCTGGGCCTTGATAGTCTGGCTGAATTATGCGGTATGGCTGCATTTGCGGCTGGTATCGGGCTGGCGCGGGAAAATCCCCGCCTGGTGGGCGGTAATCGGCCTGCTCATCACCGCTTTCGCCTTTGTCGGGGTCAATATGTTTATGGGCGGTATGCATTCGTATGGCGGGCTGTGATGCTTTCGGGCGGACGTTTGAGCAAACAGCGTTGAAATGTCATAATGCGCCCTGAACCGGAAGGTCGGGCGGCGGCCAAACGCGGCCGTTCCGCAGCCAAAACCCTTAAACCGACCCGAACCGCCCGTTTGAAACAGCGGGGAATCTTATGGGGCATAATGCCGCCATTGCCGAATTGTCCGTCCCCCTGACAGGGCGGGGTTTCAACCATTAAGGAAATTTTGATGAAAATCACCGTAATCGGTGCAGGATCATGGGGTACGGCCCTGGCCATCCATTTTGCCCTGCACGGCAACCGTGTTTCCGTTTGGGCGCGCAACCGCGAACAAATGGCCGCCATGCAGGCCGAGAGGGAAAACAAACGTTATTTCCCCGGCTTCCCCCTGCCCGACAACCTGACCGCCCACACCGATTTGGCCGAAGCCTTGGAGGGCGGCGGGCTGGTTTTGATGGTTACTTCCGTAGCCGGGCTGCGCGACAGTGCCCAACTCGTCAAACAGGCCGGTTACGGCCGCCTGCCCGTCCTGACCGCCTGCAAAGGCTTCGAACTCGATACCGGGCTGCTGCCTTTCCAGGTGGTGCGCGAGGTGCTGCCCGGCAACGATAAAGTCGGCGTCCTCTCCGGCCCCAGCTTTGCCCAGGAACTCGCCAAACAACTGCCCTGCGCCGTTGTCTTGGCCTCTGAAAACGAACAATGGATTAACGGGCTGGTGCGCGAACTGAACACGCCCGTCATGCGCCTGTATGCCAATACCGACATTACCGGCGCGGCGGTCGGGGGCGCGGTCAAAAACGTCATGGCCATAGCCACCGGCCTTTCAGACGGCCTGGAATACGGTATGAACGCCCGTGCCGCACTGGTTACGCGCGGACTGGCCGAAATGACCCGCTTGGCGGTTGCCTTGGGCGCGCGGCAAAAAACCATGATGGGGCTGGCGGGCATGGGCGACCTCATCCTCACCTGCACCGGCGCACTGTCGCGCAACCGCAAAGTCGGATTGGGTTTGGCCTCGGGCAAGCCCCTGCACCAAGTATTGACCGAAATCGGCCATGTTGCCGAGGGTGTGCCGACCATAGACGAAGTATTCAACATCGCCTGCCGCCACCAAATCGACATGCCCATCACCCAAACCCTGTACGAACTGATACGCAACGAACTGAGCGCGCAAGACGTGGCCGACAGGCTGATGATGCGCGAGACCAAGACCGAATAAACACCCGGGCCGCACCGGCCGAACAGCCTTTTGGAGTAAGACCGCCATGAGCCAACCGCTGGAAAAACTCGAAACCAACGTTTCAAAACTCGTCCGGAAATTTGACGAACTGCTGGCCGAGAGCCGCCGCATCCAAATCGAAAACGTCCGCATCAAAGCCGAACAAAAGCGCAAGGACGAGCAGCATCAGGCCACTGTGGACGAATTGGGCGACACACTGGTTACACAAATCAACAAAGTCAAAAAAGACTTGAAGGGCGAAATCGAAAGGCTGACGCAGCAAAACCGGCAATACCGCGAACTGCTGGCCGAATCGGCCGCCCAAATCCGCCACCTGCTGGACAGGATGCCGCACAACCTGCCCGCCCCACCCATTTCCGCCGACAAGGAGCAAGCGTGAACCCTGCCACCGAACAAGTCCAAGTCTCCATCATGAGCCGCACATTCAGCATAGGCACGCCCGCATCTGAAAAAGCCACCCTGCTGCAGGCCGTTGCCATGCTGAACGAAAAAATCAACGCCGTCAAAAGCGGCGGCCGCATAGTGGAAACAGACAAAATCATCATCATGGCCGCCCTGAACGTCGTTCACGACCTGCTGAAACTCTCCATGAAAGACGGTTTGGCAATCGGTGATTTTGAGCGTAGAATAACGGAAATGGCCGACACCTGCGAAAAGGCCTTGGCCAAAATCCTCTAAACCCTTTTTTCCCTGCGGTGGACGCGAAGGCATACATTCCTTTGAACCAATAAGTTCGCTTAAGGTTGTCGGGCGCGCAGTGGGCGCGAGCATTCCTTAGGGAAAGCACCCGAAACTGCCCGAGACAGCCGCCTTGTCTGACAAGGTTCAAGCGGATTGAGCCCGAACGACACCTGCGGGGAATCCCCCATCCCAAACATCCCCGCCCGGCGGCCAAACAAGCCCGTCCGCATTGACAGCCACACGCGAACGCACTAAAATCGGCAGCTTTCTATATATCTATTTGGATAACCCCTATGAAAACCTTTTCAGCCAAACCGCACGAGGTGAAGCGCGAATGGTTCGTCATCGACGCGGCAGATAAAGTGCTGGGTCGGGTTGCGGCCGAAATCGCCAGCCGCCTGCGCGGCAAACACAAGCCCGAATATACCCCCCATGTCGATACCGGCGACTACATCATCGTCATCAACGCCGACAAACTGCGCGTTACCGGCAACAAATTCGAAGGCAAAAAATACTACCGCCATTCCGGCTTCCCCGGCGGCATTTACGAACGCACCTTCCGCGTCATGCAGGAACAATTCCCCGGCCGCGCCTTGGAAAAAGCCGTAAAAGGCATGTTGCCCAAGGGTCCTTTGGGTTACGCCATGATCAAAAAATTGAAAGTGTATGCCGGTGCCGAACACCAACATGCCGCACAGCAACCCAAAGTTTTGGAATTGAAATAAGGACGCAACATGAACGGTAAATATTACTACGGCACAGGCCGCCGCAAAAGTTCGGTTGCCCGCGTATTCCTGCAAAAAGGCAGCGGCCAAATCATTGTAAACGGCCGCCCGGTCGATGAATTCTTCTCCCGCGAAACCAGCCGCATGGTCGTCCGCCAGCCCCTGGTTCTGACCGACAACGCCGAATCTTTCGACATCAAGGTCAATGTAACCGGCGGCGGCGAAACCGGCCAGTCCGGCGCAATCCGCCACGGCATTACCCGCGCCCTCATAGACTACGATGCCGCCTTGAAACCGGCCCTGTCGCAGGCAGGCTTCGTTACCCGCGATGCCCGCGAAGTGGAACGGAAAAAACCGGGCCTGCACAAGGCACGCCGCGCCAAACAGTTCTCCAAACGTTAAGCTGCCGGCCCTTGCAAGAAACCCTGCTTATGGTTTGCAGGGTTTTTTGTTTTTATCCGTCAAGGATGTTTTGATGTTTTGGTTGCACGCGGGTTAAGGAGGGTTTGATGAAACAGTATGTTATCAAAGCGGTCAGGCAGGCTGCCTTGTTTTTGCTGTTTTTTGCGGCGGTACGCATCGCGACGGACCTGATGCGCCGCCCCACGCTTCCCGCGCGGCAGGCCGCTCAAACCCTGACCACCATCAGCGGCGGAAAGGTCGATTTATCGGAAGCAAGCCGGCAAGGGGCGGTATTGGTGTATTTTTGGGGCAGCTGGTGCAGTATCTGCCGCCATACCTCGCCCGCCGTCCAGGAGTTGGCGCAAGACGGCGTGCCTGTCGTATCGGTCGCCCTGCGTTCGGGAAGCCCCGGGGATGTGGCCGGATATTTGAAGGATAAGGGTTGGGACTTCCCCGCCGTCAATGACGAAAACGGCAAGCTGGCCGCCGCCTGGGGGATAAAGGCCACCCCTACCGTCATTATTTTAAAAGACGGCGAAATAGCCCACAGCACGGTGGGTATTTCGCGTTATTGGGATTTGCGTATAAGGTTGTGGATGGCGGGGATGTGAAGTGTTCAGACGGCGTGCGTTCCGCCGGAAACCATCTGGTTCAGCAAATCGGGGCGAAGCAGCCTGATGTGTTTGTGCTCTACCGCCAACAGGCCGTCTTGATGGAATTTCGACAAGGTCCGGCTTACCGTTTCCAATTTCAGCCCCAGATAGCTGCCGATTTCCTCCCGCGACATCCGCAGGATAAAGTCATTGGCGGCAAAACCGCGAAAATGCAGGCGTTGCGACAAATTCAACAGGAACGCCGCTATCCTCTCTTCCGCGCGCATATTGCCCAACAGCAGCATCACGCCCTGGTCGCGCACGATTTCGCGGCTCATCAGGCGGAAGAAATGGGTTTGGATGCTGGGGATGTGTTTGCCCAATTCCTCCATGTGGCAGAAAGGCAGTTCGCATACCTCGCTGTCTTCCAAAGCCACCGCGTCGCAACTGTGGGCATGGGCGCAAATGCCGTCCATGCCTATCAGTTCGCCCGACATGAAAAACCCCGTTACCTGGTCGCGCCCGTCCTGGGAGGCAACCGTTGTTTTGAAAAAACCGGTGCGGATGGCAAACAGCGAGGCAAAAGCCTCCCCCGTGCGAAACAGAAATTCCCCCTTCTTCAAACGGCGGCTCTGCCTGATGACGGAATCCAGTTTTTCAAACTCGGAAGGGCGCAGGCCGACAGGAAGGCACAATTCGCGCAAAGAACAGCTGGAACAAAGGGTTTTCATGGGTTGTAAGAGTGTGTGTGTCGTCATAAAATGCAGCCTTTTGACCTTGCGTCAAAATACCTTAACCATAGGGTCCGACCCATGTCAAAATACCCGGACTTGAGCCGTGCCATTCTAGCAAACAACGATAAATTTGACTAATATCAAATCACACGCCATGAAAATTATTTCTATTTCCCAAGATGCCCTGCCCGAGTTCGACCGCGAACTCATCGCCGCCCTGCCCGCCAGCGGCCCGCGTTATACTTCCTACCCGACCGCCGACCGCTTCCACAAGGGTTTTGACGGGCAGGAATATATCCGCACGCTGGAGCTGCGCCGGGCGGGCGCGCCAAACAAGCCGCTGTCGCTCTATATCCATATCCCCTTTTGCGACACCATCTGCTACTACTGCGGCTGCAACAAAATCATCACCAAGGACAAAACCCGCGCCGACGAATATTTGAACTACCTCGAACGGGAAATGGACTTGCTCGCCCCCCACTTGGGCGGCAAACAGCCTTTGGCGCAGCTCCACTTCGGCGGCGGCACGCCCACCTTCCTTTCGGACGGCCAGCTAGACCGCGTTTTCGCCATGATACACCGCCATTTCGACCTGCTTGCCGACGGCGAGTATTCCATAGAAATCGACCCGCGCAAGGTCAGCCGCGAAACCGTCCTGCATTTGGGCGGGCTGGGCTTCAACCGCATGAGTGTCGGCATACAGGATTTCGACCCCAAGGTGCAAAAGGCGGTAAACCGCATCCAAACCGTTGAAGAAACCCGCACCGTCATAGATGCCGCGCGCGAAGCGGGTTTCAAATCCGTCAGCGTCGATTTGATTTACGGCCTGCCGCATCAGTCTTTGGAAAGCATCAAGCCCACCATAGACACGGTATTGGGCCTGAACCCCGACCGCCTCGCGCTCTACCACTACGCCCATCTGCCGCATATCTTTAAGCCGCAACGCCGCATAGACACCAATGCCGTCCCCAACAGCGAGGAGAAGTTGGACATCCTGCAATACGCCGTGCAACGCCTGACCGAAGAGGGCTATGTCTTCATAGGCATGGACCATTTCGCCAAACCCGGCGACGAGCTTTCCATCGCCCTGCGCGAGGGCTTGTTGCAACGCAATTTCCAAGGCTATTCCACTTATGCCGACTGCGACCTTGTCGCCCTGGGCGTATCGGCCATAGGCAAAATCGGCAGCACCTACGAGCAAAACGAGCGCAATATCACCGACTATTACGCCGCCATAGACCAGGGGCGGCTGCCGATTATGCGCGGCTACCAATTGAGCAAAGACGATATCCTGCGCCGCAATATTATTCAGGATTTGATGTGCCGTTTCGCCCTGGACTTCCACGCCTATCAAAACGGCACGGGCATCCCTTTCGGGCAATATTTTGCCGCCGAACTGGAGGACTTGGAACAAATGGCGCAACTGGGCCTGGTCAAACTGGAAAAACACGGCCTGCAGGTAACGCCCAAAGGCCGCTTCCTTATCCGCAACATCGCCATGGTGTTCGACTACCACCTGCGCCACCGCGAAACCACGGCAAAATATTCGCAAACCGTCTGACAAACCGTCCGCGTGCAAAAACACCAACCTTATTCGGACGGCCGTTCCCGTTTCCAAAACGGCAAGGCCGTCTGAAAACCCCCTCCGCTCCCCCAAAGGCAAAAAAACTTTACTTTTCCCTGGCGCAGGATTAAAAAGCAGGTTTCGCTTGCGGCAGCGTCTGCACCGACACCGGCCGCAACACCTCGCAAAACACACCAAACACGGAGACACAAAATGAAAGTAGGATTTGTCGGCTGGCGCGGCATGGTCGGCTCGGTTCTCATGCAGCGTATGCGGGAAGAAAACGATTTCGCCCACATACCCGAAGCATACTTCTTCACCACATCCAACGTCGGCGGCGCGGCCCCCGATTTCGGCCAGGCGGCAAAAACCCTGTTGGATGCAAACGACATTGCCAAACTGGCCGAAATGGACATCATCCTTACCTGCCAAGGCGGCGACTACACCAAAGCCGTGTTCCAACCCCTGCGCGACACCGGCTGGAACGGCTACTGGATTGACGCGGCATCCTCCCTGCGCATGAAAGACGACGCAATCATCGTCCTCGACCCCGTAAACCGCAACGTCATAGACCACGGCCTTAAAAACGGCATAAAAAACTACATAGGCGGCAACTGCACCGTCTCCCTGATGCTGATGGCTTTGGGCGGCCTGTTCCAAAACGACTTGGTCGAATGGGCGACTTCCATGACCTACCAGGCCGCATCCGGTGCGGGCGCGAAAAACATGCGCGAACTCATCAGCGGCATGGGCGCGATTCACGCCCAAG
>JAUMUU010000047.1 GCA_030530545.1 Neisseria sp.
TGTAGGTCGGGCATTTGTGCCCGACAATTCCCTATGGTTAGAAGCAGTATTTCGCGCCCGCCGTACCTTAAAGTCGGTATAGCGGATGAACAAAACCAGTACGGCGTTGCCCTACCGTATTATCTGTAGCCGTAGCCTTGTCCTGATAAAATCATCCGTCCCCTAATGCTGGTCGAACAAATCCATCTGTTCCCGCCCCGAAGTTACCTGCACATCGGCCTCCCCCTCGGCAAAGGTAACAAGCAGCCTTTGCCCCAGCCTCAATTCGGCCGCATCGCGCACGATTTTCCCCCTGCTGTTTTTGACCACGGCAAAGCCGCGTGCCAATATCCTTAGGGGCGATACGGCCTCCAGCAACTCCTGCTGCCGTTCTAAGCCCTGTTGTTTTTGTGCCAGCAGCATGGTCCTGCCCCGGGCCAGATGGGCGGCGGCATTGTTCAGGCCGGCGGCATGGCGGGCGGTGTCGGGGCGCAGGCAGGCCAGGCGCGCCGCCATATTTGCCCAATCCTGCCGCCGCCGGCCCAGGCTGCCCGCCGCCGCCGAATCCAACAACTGCCGCAGTCCGTCCAGCTTTTTTTGCCGTGCGGCCAGTTGCTGTAGCGGATGGAGGATTTGCCCCGCCATGTGTTCCAGCCGTTTTTCGGCATGGGCATAATGCCTTTGCCAGCCCGCGTTCAGGTGGGAGGCCAGCCCGTCCAGTTTGTCCAATACGTCCGTCCGGTTGGGGCTGACCAGTTCCGCAGCGGCCGTAGGGGTGGGTGCGCGCACATCGGCGGCAAAATCGGTTAAGGTGAAATCGGTTTCGTGCCCTACCCCGCTGACCACGGGGATGGCGCAGGCGGCCACCGCGCGCACCACGCGTTCTTCGTTAAACGCCCACAAATCCTCTATGTTGCCGCCGCCCCGGCATATTATCAGCACATCGGCATCAACCCTGTCCGAGGCCTCCCGTATGGTTTGCGCTATCTGTATCCCGCTGCCCGCGCCCTGTACGGCGGTAGGGTACAGCACCAGCGGGATTTCGGGCGCGCGCCGCTTCAAGGTGGACACCACGTCGCGCAAGGCCGCCGCCATGGAACTGGTTATGATGCCTATGCGGCGCGGGCGGGAGGGCAGGCTTTTTTTCTTTTGCGCGTCAAACAAACCCTCCGCCTTCAGTTCGGCCTTCAGTTGTTCATAAGCCTCATAAAGCCGCCCCAACCCGCACATCCGTATATCGGACACCGCAATTTGAAATTCGCCCCGCGCGGCATAAATCCCCACCCTGCCCAAAACCTCTACATGGTCGCCGTCTTTCAAGGCGGGGAAACGCCATGCCGTCCCTTTGAACATGGCGCAACGCACCTGCGCGCCCGAGTCTTTCAATAAGAAATAACAATGCCCGCCGGCCGAACGGCTGAAATTGGAAACCTCGCCCGCAATCCACAAGTCGGACAAATAATCTTCCAACAGGGTTTTGGCCATTGCGTTCAGTTCCGAAACCGACAAGGTGGGTGTTGCGGGATAATCAGACATACCGCCTCCGGCAGAAATATGGGCAGAAGCCGCCTGATTCAGGCCTCCGCCCTTGATGACAGATAATTGTTCCAACTGCGTCAGGCATATTTGCCCATGCCTATATAGCGGATTGGAATATATATTCGAATCGGCCGCGCCGCCCTGTGTTTTCAACCGGCGAAAAATTCGTCCAACACCGCTTCCACCGCCGCCCTTACTTCGTCTTTCTGCCTGTTGCTGTCTATGATGCGGCAACGCCGGGGGTCTTTCGCGGCCCGCGCCAGATAGGCCTCGCGCACGCGGGCGAAGAAATCCGCCGATTCCAGTTCGAAGCGGTCTTTTTCGCGGGCGGCCGCCACGCGCTGCGCCGACACTTCGGGCGGCACGTCCAACACCAGCGTCAAATCGGGTCGGAAATCCCCCTGCACCCAATCCTCCAACAGGGCTATTCCGGCCTCGTCCGCCCCGCGCCCGCCGCCCTGATAGGCGAAGGTGGCATCGGTAAAGCGGTCGGATACCACATGCACGCCCCGGGCCAGGGCGGGCCAAACCACGTCTTCGAGGTGTTGGCGGCGGGCGGCAAACATCAGCAGGGTTTCGGTGTTCAAGGATATTTTCCGCGCCGGGTCCAGCAGCAGCAGCCTCAAGGCCTCGCCCAGGGGCGTACCGCCCGGCTCGCGGGTAAACAATACGGGCAGGCCGCGCCGTTCAAACCAGGCCTTTACGGTTGCCACATGGGTGGACTTGCCCGAACCGTCCACGCCGTCCAGTGTGATGAATTTGGCTGACATTGCGCCTCCTTGGCATAAAAGTCGTTTGCAAACGGGGAATCAGGTTTTTTCAGACGGCCTGCCGTTTTTGCCCGCAGCGGTTTGGACGGGGAAAATCAAATTCCAGGGGTTGGCCTTTATCTGCGCCCACACGCTTGCCCACAGTTTGGACAGGCTGTCTATCCGCGTATCGCGCGCCCTCAGGGCCACGGTCAGGGCCAGGGAAAAACTCACCAGCAGGTTTACCAGGCCGATAAGCAGCACAAAGCCCAAACTCAACAGGAAATATGCCGTCCCGCTGTGGCCGCTTACGGCCGCATAACCCAAGTTGGCCGAAGAAAACGCCACATGCCGTATGTCCAGCGGCAGGCCGAGCAGGTGGCCGAACCAGCCCGTCATGCCCAACAGCATACCGAAGATAAAATTGCCCGCCAGCGAGCCGTAATGCCGGTGCAGGTAGTCGGCCAGCCTTTCGCGCCAAGACAGGGGCAGCAGCCGTTTGAACAAGGGCTGCACGGTCAGGCGTTGGCGCAGGTTCAGGTAATTGGCGCGGTTGTCGAAGAAGCCCGAAATAATCCCCGAGCAAAACAGCCACACGCCCGCAATGGCCGCATACCACAAGGTCGGCTGGGTCAGGGGCTGGATGGATTTGAACTGGTAGGCCACCTCGTCCGCGTTCAAAAACGGCCTGTGCCAATAATGGGCGAACGCCGCCGCCGCAAAGGAAGCCACCAAAACGGCCACGCACACATTGCCGAACACGGCCACCGTCTGGGAGCGCACCACGTCTATCAGCAGTTTGGCCAGCTTCATATTCACCGCCCGGCCTTTGTCGTTGTTTTCCACTTGTTCGGCAAACCTGGCCGCCGTCATAGCCGGCTGCTTGGTCGCCACCGTGCAATGCACCATGTGGATGAACATGAAGCCTATGCCGTAATTGAGCCCCGACAAAAACGCCGTGGAAAAATCGCCCAAGCCCCAACCGGCGATGTTCATTTTGTTGCCCGCCATCAGGGCGATAATCACCCCGCCGCCCGCCGCCGAGGCCAGCATGCCGAAATATTCCCGCCTGTTGCGGGTGATATAGTGTTCGCCGTGGCCGCTGGTATTCGCGCTGATGCTTTTGGCCAGCATTTTGACGCTGCGCCGCCGCAAAAGTTCGGTGCTGTGCTGTTCCACCGCCGCCATAATCAGCGAGGTCAGGAGGTGGACCGTGTGGCGGTTGCGCTCTATGTTGTCGCGCGCCGTCTGGATGTTGAGCAGCACGGTCAGCCGGTCCAGCGTCTGCGACAGGCGTTCCAGCAGGTGCGACACCTTCACGGACGAACCCGCGCCCGCACCCGTCCCTTTGCGCCACAGCCTGTCCATCTGGCTGCGGCATTGTTCCATCATCACTTCTATGTGCGCCGTGTCGAATCCGTCCGCCTGTTCGGGCTTGCTGTAGTGTTCGACCAGGCGGCCAATTTCGTTATGCAGCGCGACAAAGGCCGAGCCGACCTCCAAAAGTTTGGGTTCTATGCGGATGAATTCGGGCTCCAGTTCTTCTGCCGCCACCCAAATCGACAGCATTTCCAAAGCGTGCAGCCGCGCCTGGGCGATATGCCGCAAAGCGGCCTGAACCGCCGAATCGTCAGCATGGGAGCGCAGGCAGCCGTACAGGGTCAGCCATTGGCGCAGGCTGATGGTCTGCAGCCATTTTTCATCGTTTTGCGAATGGAACAGGTGTAAAAATACATCGCGCAGGTTGTTGAAATCTTTAAACGAGGGCATAAACCGTTCATAAAGCCGGATGCAGATTTCGCGGGCGAAGCCGTTGCGCGAGAATATCCCCAAACCAACCAAGGCCGGATAGATATGCACCCTGCCCAGCCATTGGTGGAAATGGTTGGCAAAGGAGCGGCTCAATCCGTCGTTTTGCATGAAGGCGGCAATCAGCAGGTTGAAGTTGTCGGATGCGTGTTTTTTGCCGCCGTCGCGCAAAAACTGCACCAGGCCGTCTAAAATCTTGGCAAAATCCTTCTGCCCCAGCGATTCGCCCAAAATGTCGGTAAGGTTGTAGGGGGTAATCTTTTTCATAAGTTCTGTAAAAAAAACGGGAGGGGCAAAATAGCGGAAACCGTCCGGCCTGTAAAGCCCGAAACCTTGGGGGCTATCCCTACCGGTATGCGGATTGAACTGATTTTGTTATACCAATCATGTTATTAGGATTGTATATAGTTGATTAACATAAAAATGAGACAGGGCGGCAAGCCAAGTCAAATATCAATGCAGAACCCAATAAAACGCCCTGCCTGTTTTACCGGAAAAAACAGGCAGGGCGGCCTTTTTGCCTTCTAGCGGGCGCGGCGGCCGAATTCCAGGGTTTTTTCCGCTGCCTCCGCCGCCAGTTTTTCGTTTTCGTCCGCCAGTTTCGCATCGGGAATATTGGTCAGCCAGTCTTTTTCGGCCGCGCCTTTGTCTATTTGGGCAATGCGGCCTTCCAGAAGTTTGATGTCGGTTTCGAATTTGCGCGCCCACAAATCGCGCAAGGCCGCCACTTCTTTGTCGGTTGCCTGTACGGCTTTTACGTCGCTCAGGGCTTCACGGTAAACCGCCAGTTCCGTTTGGCTGATTTCCTTGGCCAGTGCCGCTTTTTTGTCTCGGGGGGCTTGTGCGTATTCGTTCATTTTTTTACGCATTTCTTCCGTATCCAGCCGCGACGCGCCCTTGGCCCCGATTTCGTCCAGCTTGGCCAGCAGCAGCCTTGCATCGGCTTGGAAGCCGTCCAAGGCCGGGGCGGAAGCCGCCGGTGCCGCATGGGCTTGGGGGGCGGGTGCAGGGGCGGAAGCCGCAGCCGGGGCGAAGGCCGGCTTTTGCGCCACGGAGGTGTCGTTTTGCGGCTGGCAGGCGGCCAGTGCCAATAATGCGGGCAACAGGGCGGCCAGGCAGGTTTTTTGATTCATCAAAATTTCCTTAATGGTTGAAACCCCGCCCTTGGGGGCGGTAGGATTTGGGTTTGTTTGAAAAAACGGCAAGATGCCGTTGCGTTTTATAGCGGATTAGAATAAAAATGAGCCACGGCGGCAAAGGCACAGGTCGTCTGAAACCGCTTCGGACAGCCTGCCGCAAAAAAAACAATCAACCGTGCAACACAAGTTTGTGCCTCACAAAGGCCGCCGCCCCCGAAGACTTGCTTTCCGAGAGCCTGAGCAAATAGGCCTCATCGATATCGCCGGTCAGATAACGGCCGCTGAAGCACGAATCGTCAAAATCCGCAATTTGCGGATTCAAATCGCGGATAACCCCTTTGAGCGCGTCCAAATCCTGAAACACGCAGCCGTCGGCGCTGATTTCCGCAGCCACCTGTTGCGCCGTCCTTCCGTTGGCGATCAACTCGTCCCGGGTCGGCATATCTATACCATACACATTGGGAAAGCGCACCTCGGGCGCGGCCGAGGCAAAGAACACCTTGCCCGCCCCCGACGAACGGGCCATTTCCACAATTTCGCGGCTAGTCGTCCCGCGCACAATAGAATCATCCACCAGCAAAATATTCTTGCCCGCAAACTCACTGTTCATGGGATTGAGCTTCTGCCTCACCGACTTCTTCCTTGTGGCCTGGCCGGGCATAATGAAAGTCCGGCCTATATAGCGGTTTTTGATGAATCCCTCGCGGTAGGGCTTGCCCAAATGCTGGGCCAGCTCCATAGCACTGGGGCGGCTGGTATCGGGAATAGGCATCACCACATCGATTTGGGACAAATCCAACTCCCGCCCCACCTTCTCCGCCAACGCCACGCCCATATTCACCCTGGCCTGATAAACCGACACGCCGTCTATCACCGAATCGGGGCGGGCGAAATAAACATACTCGAACAAACAGGGCGACAACCTTGCCTGTTTGGCGCAAAGGCGGCGGTGCAGCCGGCCGTCCAAAGTAACAAACACCGCCTCCCCGGGCGCGATATCCCCGACCAGCTCATAAGACAAACTGTTGAACACCACAGACTCCGAGGCCACGCCCCAATCCGTCCGCCCCTCCCCGTCCGTCCTTTTGCCCAACACCAGGGGGCGGATGCCGAAAGGGTCGCGGAAGGCCAGCAGGCCGTAACCCGCAATCAGCGCGACCACGCCGTAAGCCCCCCTCACCCTTTCGTGCAGGCTGGCCACCGCGCCAAAAATATGTTCGATATGCAGTTCGTGCCCGCCCGACGCACTGACTTCGCGCCTGAGTTCGTGCGCCAGCACATTGAGCAGCACCTCCGAATCCGACCCCGTATTCACATGGCGCAGATTATTGTTGCACACACTCTCATACAACTCCTCGGTATTGGTCAGATTGCCGTTGTGCGCCAACACGATGCCGAAGGGCGAACTCACATAAAAAGGCTGCGCCTCGGCCGAACTGCCCGCATTGCCGGCCGTGGGGTAACGCACATGGCCGATACCGATATTGCCGGTCAAATCGCGCATATGCCGCGTCCGGAACACCTCGCGCACCATGCCCTTGCCCTTGTGCAGATGAAAGGTAACACCCTCCAAAGTGGCGATACCCGCCGCGTCCTGCCCCCTGTGCTGCAACATCTGCAGGCCGTCATAAAGCAACTGGTTTACCGGCTCATGGGCCACCAACCCGAACACACCACACATCAGCTTGTCTCCAAAAAATTAAAAGGACGACCGGTAACGGACCTTTTCGGCCAGATAATCCGGCAGGTAAGGCACGGCCACCGAGGCCGCCCCCTCGAAAAAGGCCGCGCCGTAGGAATTTTTCCAGTCATCGCTTTGCGGCATATCCGTAAACGAACACACCAGCACCACCAAAACCATAATCGCGCAGCCGCGCAAAAAGCCGAACACCCCGCCCAAAAAACGGTTTACCCCGCCCAAGCCCAAAGCCTCCACCCCGCTGGTCAGCACCGACCTGAGCAATATCATCACCAGCCAGACACCGGCAAAGGTCAGGATAAAGCCCGCCACGGTGGCCAGGGCGGGCGGGCGGATGGACGTGAGGAAGGCCCCGCCTATCGGTGCGGCCAAAAACCTGGCCGCCACCACCGCCGCAATCCAGGTAAACAGCGAGATGACTTCCGCCACCACGCCGCGCATAAACGACAATGCCACCGACAAACCGATGACGCACACCATGAAAATATCGAATAAAGTCATCGCGTCCCCTATGAAAACCCCTTTACTGCCCGACCACCACGCCGTCCAGCCCCTGCAGCTTCACGCGCGCCAAAGCCTTCTGCGCCTCGTCCTTGTTGGGGAAAGTGCCGGTACGCACACGGTAGACCTTGCCGCCGCTGACATCGACCTCGCTGATGTAGGCGCTGTAGCCCGCGTTGGCCAAACGCTGCTGCACCTCCTGCGCCCGCGCCCGCGTGTGGTAAGAACCCGCCTGGATAATCGCCTTGCGGCCGTTTTCGTTCTCCAGAATCTTTTTCGGGTTGCCCGCGCCCGGCTTGGATTTGTTGCTCAATGCCGCATTGGCCTTGTCGGCCGCCCGCCTTTCCTCTTCGCGCCGTTTGGCCTCGGCGGTTTTTTTGGCTTCGGCGTTTTTGCGCTCTATTTCCGCCAAATCCCTCTCGGCCGCCGCCTTTCTGGCCTCGGCATCGCGTTTTTGTTCCGCCAGCCGCCTGGTTTCGGATTCTTTGCGTTTTTGTTCCGCCTGGCGTTTCTCTTCGGCCCGGCGTTTTTCTTCGGCCGCCTTTTGCTGTTCCGCCCGACGTTTGGCGGCGGCCTCGCGTTTTTCCAATTCGGCCAGCCGCCTTTCGGCTGCCAGGCGTTGCGCCTCGGCTTCGCGTTTTTGCTCCGCCAGCCGCTTGGCCTCGTTATCGTGCGTCCTTTCCGCCCGGCGTTTTTCTTCGGCCGCCCGCTTGGCTTCGGCCAGGCGGCGTTCCTCTTCGGCTTTCTTGCGTTCGGCTATCCGTTTGGCCTCGGCCTCGCGTTTTTCCAATTCGGCCAGGCGGCGTTCTTCGGCCGTTTTCTGCCTGCGCCTTTTTTCTTCGGCCGCCTTCCTTTCTTTCTCGGCCAGGCGGCGTTCTTCTTCGGCTTTCTTGCGTTCGGCTATCCGCTTGGCTTCGGCTTCGCGTTTTTCCAATTCGGCCAGGCGGCGTTCCTCCCTGCGTTTTTTCTCTGCGGCCAGCCTTTTTTCTTCTTCGGCCGCCTGCCGCGCCTTGCGATCGGCCGCCTCTTTTTTCCGTTTTTCGGCCGCCAGCCGCTTCGCTTCCCGGCTGTCGTTCGCGGTATTGCCGTGCGCCGGGCGGGCTATGGTCCGCACCGAGCCGTCCTCGGCGCGTTCGGTTACTGATTCCTGCCCGTCGCGCAGGTCGTAAACGCCGCCCTTGCCGCCTTTCGCACCGTCCCGGGGGGCGGGGCTGCCGCCTGCCGCCACAGCGGACGCATCGGAAGCCTGTGCCGTCTGCAGGGCATCCGCCCCGCCCCGGCCGGGCTGTGCGCCGGGCGGATGCAGCGTGTCCACGGTCCGGCCGGATACGGCCACGTCCACGTTTTGCTCCGGCCGCGCCTGATTGCCCGAGTTGATTGCGGCAATCAGCACCGCGCCGGCGGCAACAACCGCCGTCGATGCGATCATCAGGCGGCGGCGGTTGCCCCGTTTCAGTTTTTCGTATTCGGAATTGATTGGGTTTCTTGCCATTTTCCTATCCCTTAATCCACAGCATGACGGCCGGTCGGCCGGTCGGTATGGTTCATCGCTTCGGCCACGGTGTGAAACGAACCGAAAACGACGATTCTATCATTTTCCGTGCTTTCGTCCAAAGCGGCGGCATAGCCCTCGCCTATGGTCGGGAATATGCGTATCCCGCCTATGCCCCGCGCCCTGAGTTTGTCCTCCAGGACGGCCGCGTCCGCGCCGCGCGGCAGGTGCAGGGGGGCGATGTGCCAAACGTCGAATTGGTCTTTCATGATGTCCAATACGCCGTCTATGTCTTTGTCCGCCAACATGCCGAATACCGCCGTCCGTTTTTGCGCGAAGGGCAGGCCTATCAGGTTGTGGCGCAGTGCGCGGGCGGCATGGGGGTTGTGACCCACGTCCCAAACGGTCAGGGGGCGGCCGGGCAGGACTTGGAAGCGGCCGGGGTTTTCCGCCAGCAGCAGCCCGCGTTTGATTGCGCCCACGTCTATGGGCAGCCTGTCGTTGAGGCATTCTATGGCCGCCAAGGCCGCCGCCGCGTTGCCCAGCTGGTAGCTGCCGCGCAGGGCGGGAATGGGCAGTGCGTTGCGGTTGCGCCTGTAGCCCTCGGGGAAGGGGCCGCCCTGCGCCGGATGGAAGCGGAAGGACCATTGTTGGTTTTCCAGTTTGTCGAAGCTGAAGTCGCGTTTGGCCAGCAGCAAATCCGTCCCCAGGGCCCGGGCATGGGCAAGCAGCGACGCGGGGGGGTCGGCCTGCCCGCAGACGGCGGGGCGGCCGCTGCGGAATACGCCCGCTTTTTCGAAGCCGACCTGTTCCACGGTGTCGCCCAAATATGCCTGATGGTCCAGGTCCACGCCGGTAACGATGGCAACGTCGCCGTCAAACGCATTGACCGCGTCCAGGCGGCCGCCCAGCCCGACTTCCAAAATCATCACGTCCACCCGGTTGCGTAAGAAGATGTCCACGGCCGCCAGGGTGTTGAATTCGAAATAGGTCAGGGATGTGCCGCCGCGCGCTTCCTCTATGCGCCGGAACGATGCGATGATGGCTTCATCGGAAACAGGTTCTGCGTCCAGTGCGATGCGTTCGTTGTATTTCAGCAGGTGGGGGCTGGTGAGCGTGCCTGTTTTGAAACCGGCCTGTTTGTAGATTTGGGTCAGGAAGGCGCATACCGACCCTTTGCCGTTGGTTCCCGCCACCACGATGACGGGGCAGTCGGGCTGCAGGCCCATTTGCGCCTTGACCCGCCCCACCCTTTCCAGCCCCATGTCTATCAGGCCGCCGCTATGCGCCGTTTCCAGGTGCGACAGCCACTCGTCCAATGATTTCATCGAAATTTCCTTAACGGTTGAAACCCCGCCCTTCAGGGCAATACGCAGGGATGCGCCTTATGTGCGGCCCCGTGTGTTGAAACATTGAGTCTCCCTTGGCGGTTTTTGCGTTCCGGCCTTTGGCGCGTTTGCAGCCGCACCCGCGAAAGGCCGTCTGAAATGCCTTATGCGGCTTTGGCCAATTCCGCCCTCATCTCCGCGATGGCCGCCTTGTAATCGGAACTGCCGAAAATGGCCGAACCCGCGACAAAGGTATCCGCCCCCGCCGCCGCAACGGCTGCGATATTGCCCGCCTTGATGCCCCCGTCCACTTCCAAGGCTATCCTCCTGCCGCTTTGCGCCTCGTAGCCGTCCAACAGGGCGCGGGTTTTGCGGATTTTTTCCAGGGTGTGCGGAATAAACGCCTGGCCGCCGAAACCCGGGTTCACCGACATGAGCAACACCATGTCCAAACGGTCCAGGACGTTTTCCAACACCGCCAGCGGCGTGGCCGGATTCAGCACCAGCCCCGCCCGGCAGCCGCAATCGCGGATTAGGGAGAGGCTGCGGTCGCAATGGCGGCTGGCCTCGGGGTGGAAGGTGATGATGTCCGCCCCCGCCTTGGCGAAATCGGCAATCAGGCCGTCCACGGGTTCGGCCATCAAATGCACGTCTACGGGCACGGCGGCATAAGGCTTCAAAGCCGCGCAGACCATAGGCCCCAAAGTCAGGTTGGGCACATAATGGTTGTCCATCACGTCAAAATGAATCAAATCCGCCCCCGCCTCTATCACGCGGGTAAGCTCCTCGCCCAAGCGGGCGAAATCCGCCGACAAAATGCTCGGCGCGATACGGAAGGCCTTCATCAGAATTTCCTTAACGATTAAAACCCCGCCTTGGGGGCGGGACGATATCCCGTCATGCTGAAAATAAGGGCTTATCGCATTTATACAACAAAAAACCCGCCCGCGCGTCCGGCCCGGGGCGGCAGGAGGGCAGGGCGGAAATCGGCAGGCCGTCTGAAAAAACACCGTGGCGGCCATGCCGCTTTACCCAAGTTTACGGCTATTATACCGTGTTTGACATGGGACTCCCTTATATTCGAAACCCGTTTTCAAACACGCGGGCATTGCAGGCCGCCCGATCCGCCCGCATAAACCGCCCGACAACACAGAGGAAAGACGTGCCTACCCTATCCCGCCGATTTTTGAGCGCGGTGGCGCTCGGCAGCACACTCATCAGCCCGACCGCCCCGGCCCACGCCCTGAACATCCAAGACTTCCAGTCCAACTGCGACATACGCCAACTCAACCTGAGCCAGGAACAGGCCAACCACCTGCGCAACATCCGCAACGAATACCGGCAGGCGCTGGACGAACTGATGCGGGACAACCGCAAAATCGAACACAGCCGGCGCGGCAGCCTGATGAAAATCCTGGCGGGGGAACGCTTTGACGAAAAACAGGCGCAACGCTATGTCGAAGAACGCTACGCGCCCGGCCTGCGCTTTGCCGTAAACGAACTGGACATCCAACACCGCTTTTACCAACTGCTTTCGCCCGAACAGCGCAAAATATGGCAGAAGAACTGCGTGCGCTGAACCCCGAAACCGGGCGGGCGGCATTCCGTACCGGCGGGATGCCGCCCGTTCCGCCCCGGGGTCGGCTCATTCCGCCTTGCGGGCAAGCGCGGCCAGCAATTTGCCGTGTATGCCGCCGAAACCGCCGTTGCTCATAACCAAAACCTGATCGCCGCCGCGCGCCCTGTGCGCGATTTCCGCCACAAAGGCATCAAAATCCCGCCCGACAAAAACCCTGTCCCCCAGGGGCGACAAAGCCTGCGCCACATCCCAGTCCACGCCCCCCGCATAGCAGAAAACCTCATCCGCGCCGCCCAGGGCATCAGCCAATGCCGACTTCACCGCCCCCATCTTCATAGTATTGGAACGCGGCTCCAAAACCGCCAAAATCCGCGCATTTCCCGCCTTCTGCCGCAAACCGGCCACAGTCGCCGCTATAGCGGTGGGATGATGGGCGAAATCATCATACACCGTTACCCCGCCCGCCCTGCCCTTAACCTCCATGCGCCGCTTCACGCCTGCAAACGCCGCCAGAGCCTCGCAGGCCACCTCCGCCGCCACCCCGGCGTGCCGCGCCGCCGCAACGGCGGCCAGCGCGTTCATGCGGTTGTGCCTGCCCGCCAAAGCCCATTGCACCCGGCCGGCCTTCACACCGTCCAACAGCACATCGAAAGCCCCGTCATCGCCGGCATCGCCCGCCTGCCACTGTCCGTCCCCGTCAAAAAACGCCACCGGCGTCCAACAGCCCCGGTCCAAAGTATCGCGCAGGCTTTGCTGGCCGCCGTTGCAGACTATCAGCCCCTCGGAGGGCACGGTTCTGACCAAATGGTGGAACTGGGTCTCAATCGCCGCCAAATCGGCAAAAATATCCGCATGGTCGAATTCCAAGTTGTTCAAAACCGCCGTGCGCGGGCGGTAATGGACGAACTTGGAACGCTTGTCGAAAAACGCCGTATCGTATTCGTCCGCCTCTATGACGAAAAACGGCGACTGCGAGGCGGGGTCTTGGCGGGAGGCGCGGGGCAGGCGGGCGGATAAGCCGAAATTCTCCGGTATGCCGCCGATCAGGAAGCCCGGAGCCAGGCCCGCATATTCCAATATCCAGGCCAACATGGAAGCAGTAGTCGTTTTACCGTGCGTACCCGCCACCGCCAGCACCCAGCGGCCGTGCAGCACGTTTTCCGCCAGCCATTGCGGACCCGAAATATAGGGCAGCCCCCTGTTGAGCAGCGCCTCCACCACTTCCATACCGCGCTTGGCCACATTGCCTATAACATAAATATCGGCGGCAAAATCATCCAACTGCCCCGCGTCAAAACCCTCATGCACCCTGATACCCGACTTTTCGAGCTGCGTACTCATGGGCGGATACATCTTCGCATCGCAACCCGTTACCTCAAAGCCGGCTTCTTTGGCAATCGCGGCCAGTCCGCCCATAAACGTGCCGCCTATGCCGATAATGTGGATATGCCTCATCAAAAAACCTTTCAAAACCGCACCGGCTTGTCGCCTTGCCGGCCGAAAAAGCGGGATTATATAGCCGGACGGATAAAAACGTGCAATACGGCGCGGCAAGCGGGCGCGATTGGGCGCGAGGGCGGTGGAAGTTTCCGCCTGATTGTGTGGACGGGGTTGATTATGTCAAATTCCGCCCGTTTGTAACCGATTAAAGGAACTTGCGATGTTAAATTCGTTTAGGATGTTCGCATCTAATCAGGATTGGGATGCGGCCGTGCAGGATACCAAGAATGCGTTGTACAGGAACAGGCGCAACAGTGATTTAGGTGCTTATGCGGCGGAAGTAATAGCGGAGCGGCTGTTGGCGAACAGGCGGCAGTATTTGGAATTTGGCCCGTATTGGTTTGCGGTAAAGGATGCTTTGGCGCATTACGGCTACCGGTTCGGCGATTTCGACGACGAAACGATGCGGGAAGAATATCGCGGCAGGACGCATGAGCATACTTTTGTCGCGGCGGAAAGGTTCAAGGATTTTTACCGCAATTAT